>CAZBZX010000354.1:4685-4942 GCA_964496465.1 uncultured Bacteroidales bacterium | reverse complement strand
TAAATTTATAGTTTAACAACTAAATTCATATTTAATAAAATTATATTGATTTAAAATACTGATTAATAAGTATTTAAAATTTGAAAATTTTATTTCTTTTTTTCGTTAATCAGGTTAAGTGCAGACCCGGCTTTAAACCATTCAATTTGATTTTCATTATAGGTGTGGTTTACTTTAATAACCTCTGAACTGCCATCAACCTATCAACAGTTTAATCATATCATCTTGTATATTCCCTTGAATGATGAGGCGATCTG
>CAZBZX010000354.1:0-4675 GCA_964496465.1 uncultured Bacteroidales bacterium | reverse complement strand
CATCAATATGATTTATTTTTACAGTTAAAGGCTTATTAATTGAAAAATCGGATAGCCCGGTAATATCAATTGTGTCGCTTTCTTTAATTTTTTCGTAATCGTTTTTATTATCAAATGTAAGAGCTAACATGCCTTGTTTTTTTAAATTGGTTTCATGGATACGGGCAAATGATTTTACAAGGATGGCTTTTACACCCATATGACGAGGCTCCATTGCTGCATGTTCACGTGAAGAACCTTCACCATAATTTTCATCTCCTACCACAATAGTCCCAATTTCTTTTTCTTTGTAAAATCTTGCAGTTATCGGAACGGTGCTATATTCACCTGTAATTTGATTTTTTATTTCATTTGCTTTATTATTAAATTCATTAATTGCACCTATAAACATATTATCTGAAATGTTATCTATATGTCCCCTGTACCGTAACCAAGGTCCTGCCATTGAAATATGATCTGTTGTACATTTTCCTTTTGCTTTTAACAGTAATCGTAAATTTTTATAATCACTACCATTCCATTTTTCAAAAGGTGTTAGCAATTGTAATCTTTTTGAATCGGGATTAACAATAACTTCAATTTTACTTCCATCTTTTGCTGGAGCAATATACCCAGCATCTTTCACAGCAAATCCATTTGGAGGCAATTCAATTCCTGTAGGTTCTATAAGCATTACCTCTTCGCCGTTTTTATTTAATAATTTATCAGTTCTTGGATCAAAAGTTAACTCACCAGCAATAGCTAAAGCAGCCACAATTATTGGTGTAGAAACAAATGCATTCGTATTTGGATTTCCATCTGCGCGTTTTGCAAAGTTACGGTTAAAGGAATGAATAATTGAATTCGGTCCAAGCGAATCTGCTCCAGATCTTGCCCACTGTCCTATACATGGGCCACAGGCATTTGCTAAAACTGTTGTCCCGGCTTGTTTAAAAATTTCGAAGTATCCATCCCGCTCTAAAGTATACCTTATTTGTTCTGAACCTGGATTTAATAATAAATCAGTTTTAAAAGGAATTTTTTTATCAATTGCCTGTTTTATTAAAGATGCAGCCGTAGTTAAATCTTCATAGGAAGAATTTGTACATGAGCCAATTAATGCATATTCAAGTTTTTGTGGGAACCCATTTTCTTTAACGGCATTTTTCATTTCAGATAATTTCCATGCTCTATCCGGAGAGAACGGACCATTAATGTGTGGTTCAAGTTCTGAAAGATTTATTTCAATTACCTGATCAAAATACTTTTCAGGCTGATTATAAGCTTCAATATCACCAGTTAAATATTCAGCAATTTTATTGGCTTCATCTGCGACTTCTTTTCTATTGGTAATGTTGAGAAATTCAGCCATTTTTTTATCATATCCAAATAGCGAACAAGTTGCCCCAATTTCAGCACCCATATTACAAATACTTCCTTTCCCAGTTGCAGATATTGAATTCGCACCTTCACCAAAATATTCTACAATTGCTCCTGTGCCTCCTTTTACAGTTAAGATGCCAGCAACTTTTAGTATTACATCTTTAGGTGATGACCAGCCACTTAATTTTCCGGTAAGTTTTACACCTATTAGTTTTGGAAATTTTAATTCCCAGGGCATACCAGCCATCACATCTACTGCGTCAGCCCCACCAACACCAATAGCTATCATACCTAATCCACCGGCATTGGGAGTATGCGAATCGGTTCCAATCATCATTCCACCTGGAAACGCATAATTTTCTAATACTATTTGATGAATTATTCCTGAGCCTGGTTTCCAAAATCCTATACCATATTTATTTGAAACAGAAGATAAAAAGTCATATACTTCTTTATTCGTGATATTGGCTTCATTTAAATCTTCATTTGCTCCGGTTTTGGCTTGAATAAGATGGTCGCAATGAACAGTAGAGGGAACAGCGACTTTATCATTTCCTGCTTGCATAAACTGCAGCAAAGCCATTTGTGCCGTCGCATCCTGCATGGCTACACGGTCGGGTTTGAAATCAACATAATCTGAACCTTTTTTATATTCTTTCATGCCATTTCCAATATCAAGATGGCTGTATAAAATTTTTTCTGCTAAAGTTAATGGCCTGTTGAGAATACTTTTGGCTATTTCTACTCTTTTAGGAATTTGCGAATAAATGCTTTTGATCATTTCAAAATTGAATGCCATTTTTTTTATTTTTTCTAATTAGTATTAAATCGATCGTGATTTTTGAGCATGTAAAAATAAAATTATTACTTTTAATCCATAAAAGAAAAACATACTAAATATAAATTAGTTTAATAATTTTAATAAATGAAAGCTAATTCTGTTTTTTGGGATAATATAAAAATTTCATTGAATTCCATTCGTTCAAATTTACTTCGTTCCATTCTAACAATTTCTATTATTGCATTTGGAATTATGGCTTTAGTTGGTATTTTAACAGCTATAGATGCTATTAAAGGTTCGATTAACAGTGAATTCTCACTAATGGGCGCTAACTCCTTTGCCATAGTTAGCAAAGGAATTACCGTTTATATGGGGAATAAGCAATATAGAACTAAAAATTATGCGCATATTACTTACAGGCAGGCAAAAGAGTTTAAAGATAATTTTAAATTTCCCGCCAAAGTGTCCATATCTACTTATGCAACAGGTTTAGGAACTGCAAAATATAGATCGAAGAAAACGAATCCAAATGTAGATATTTGGGGTATTGATGAAAATGATTTTTTTACGTCTGGAAAAGAGATTGGAAGAGGTAGAAATTTTACTGAAGAAGAAATTGATCAAAATAAAAGTCTTGTTATTGTTGGCTCAGAAATTGTGAAAAATTTATTTGAAAATGATGAAGAACCTTTAGGGAAAACAATAATTGTTGGAGGAGGCAGGTATGAAATTGTTGGAATTATTAAGGAAAGAGGAGCAAGCATGGGTGATGGTGATCGAATTTGTTTAATTCCGGTTACTAATGTTCGGCAGTATTTTCCAAGACCGAATCAAACTTTTAGAATAAATATCAGGTCTTTAGATCCAAATTTAATGGAAGCAGCCGAAAGTGAGGCTACAGCTCTTTTTCGAATTGTAAGAAACCTCGATGTTAAAGATGAAAGTGATTTTAATATTGAAAGAAGTGACCGCCTGGCACAGATATTAATTGAAAATATAAAATATGTAGCCATTGCTGCTACAATTATAGGAATAATAACTTTGTTTGGGGCTGCAATTGGTTTAATGAATATTATGCTTGTTTCAGTAACAGAAAGAACAAGGGAGATTGGGATCAGAAAAGCAATAGGTGCAAAATCTTCGACAATTAAACGACAATTTTTATTTGAATCTATTGTTATTGGACAACTTGGAGGTATAGTTGGAATAATATTGGGGATATTCATTGGAAATGTAATGTCGATGATATTAAAGAGTTCGTTTATTATTCCCTGGCATTGGATAATTATAGGCGTGGTAATATGCTTTGCAGTTGGAGTTGTATCAGGATATTTTCCGGCGGTTAAGGCTTCAAAACTTGATCCGATTATTGCTTTACATTACGAATAATTAAAACTTACCATTATGAGAAACAAATTAATAACTCATATAATTTTATTAACAATTGCATTATCTATAAATGCACAGGATGTAAATATTTTTGGAGATGATATTCCCAACATTAAAGGATGGGAAACAATGGACCCTCTTATATCTATTAAGGATGTTGGTAACAGTAAACTTATTACAGTAATTGGATCATATACAATGGAAAATTCAGCCATTAATTTTGGTATAAGTTGCGGTAAAAAAGAATTAGTTACAATGTCTAGCAGCATTGATTTATCGGGATTCGAAAAATCAACCCTTGATGGGTTTGAAATTCTTAAATTAGGTACTAATATTTTAGGGACAGTTTATATAAAATTATTTGAAGATGATGAAACGAAGGGTGAAGTAATTTTTAATTATTCAGGAGTTGATCCTGATAAAATGGACAAAATATTATCACAGTTTAATTTTAAAGGGATCCAGATTAAATCGCAAAAATTATTGATGAAATAAAAAACCCCTGAATAAAATTCAAGGGTTTTTAATATTAACTAGTAAAATTTTATTTTACAGTATTCATATACTCAATTAATTCAACAACTTTTGTAGAATATCCCATTTCATTATCATACCAAGAAACAACTTTCACAAAATTTGGGCTCAATGAAATTCCAGCACCTGAATCAAATATAGAAGTTCTTTCATCTCCAATAAAATCGCATGAAACAACAGCATCTTCAGTATATCCTAAAATACCTTTTAATTCACCTTCAGAAGCTTTCTTCATTACTTTGCAAATGTCTTCATATGAAGCACTTTTTTCTAAACGACAAGTTAAATCAACAACAGAAACATTTGGAGTAGGAACTCTAAATGCCATACCTGTTAATTTACCATTTAAGGCAGGAATAACTTTACCAACTGCTTTTGCAGCTCCTGTAGATGAAGGAATAATATTTTGTCCGGCGCCGCGTCCACCTCTCCAGTCTTTCATTGATGGGCCATCAACTGTTTTTTGAGTAGCTGTAGTAGCATGAATAGTAGTCATTAAACCTTCAAGAATTCCGAAATTATCATTTAATATTTTAGCTATTGGAGCTAAACAGTTAGTTGTACAAGAAGCATTTGAAACATATTGCATATCAGCTTTGTATGATTTAT
>CAZBZX010000353.1:0-4942 GCA_964496465.1 uncultured Bacteroidales bacterium | reverse complement strand
GCTTATGATAATACCTTTGAAGATGGTTTTGGACGTTCACCATTAAGCGATGATGAAGCTAATCCATTAGCTATCATGTATTTTAATAATTTCAAAATAACTAAATACGATAAAGTTCTTGGAAACATTTTTGCTGATATAGATATCATAAAAGGATTAAAATTTACTACAGATCTTGGAATTGACCTTGAATATAAGAGAGTGAACGAATATGGCCCGGTTTATTACTTAACTGAATTTACACAAAGAACAAACTCAAGGGCCGATATGGATATGGAATATCAATTTACTTATGGTTTTGAAAATTATTTGACATATAGCCAAATTATTGGTAAACATAGCTTTACTGCCCTTGTAGGTAATACCATTGAAGAATATAATAAATTTTGGGTGTATGGTGAAAAAGAAGATTTAATAATGGACGATTTTGAGTTTGCGATCATTGATAATGCAACTAATGAGGAAACCAAAAAAGTTAATGGTGGAAAATTAGATAGGGCTCTACTCTCCTATTATGGAAGATTAAATTATAACTATGATGAAAAATACTTATTCGCTGCAACATTACGTAGAGACGGTTCATCGAAATTTGGTCCAAATAATAGATTCGGGACTTTCCCTTCTGTTTCGGCAGGTTGGGTTGTTTCAGGAGAAAGTTTTGCTCAGCAGGACTGGCTTAACTTTTTAAAGCTTAGATCAAGCTGGGGACAGAATGGAAATGATAAAATTCCTGATTTTATGTACGAAGCCACCATATTATCAACTGGATTTGATTACTATCTTGGCTCAGACGAAACTAAATATGTTGGGTCTGCCCCTGAGAAAATTCATAATCCAGGCCTAAAATGGGAAACTTCTGAGCAAATTGATATAGGATTTGATTCAAGATTCTTAGATAATTTCTCTTTAGCATTTGACTGGTACAAAAAAACAACGAAAGATTGGCTTGTAGAAATTCAAGTGCCAGATATTGCAGGTACAAATCCACCAATAATCAATGGAGGGGATGTGCTGAACAGAGGTTATGAAATTGATTTAGGTTATCAAAAAATTAATGGGGATTTTACTTTTTCTGTGAATGCAAATTTAGCCCACAATTATAATGAAGTAATTTTTATTGACAATGAAGACGAAGTAATCCATGGTATTGATAATGTTATATTTCATGATGTTGATGAAGTATTCAGAGCGGAGGTAGGTTACCCTATTGGTTATTTTTATGGATATGAAAAAATAGGTATTTTCCAGGATACGAATGAAATAAATGATTATTCCTACAATGGGAAATTAATACAACCAAATGCTGTACCTGGTGATGTAAAATTCAAAGATTTAAATAATGATACAATAATTAATGAAGATGACAGAACTATGATCGGGAATCCTCATCCTGATTTTACATTTGGTTTATCTTTTAATGCAGAGTATAAAGGTTGGGATATTTCTATATTTTTTCAGGGCGTTTTGGGTAATGAAATTTTATATGGTGTAAGACAAAATGAAAGGCCATTTAACAATTTTACTACTGCCTATAGGGAATACTGGACAGAAGATAATCCATCTGCAACAAGGCCAAGGGCCACTCCCGGTGTCGATCCAAATAAAAACTGGACAAGGGTATCTTCATTATATATCGAAAATGGGTCATATTTAAAAGTCAAGAGCCTGAATATTGGTCACGATCTTAAAAAGACTTTGTTAAAAAACGCATCGGTTCAACAACTACGTGTTTATGTTTCCGCATCAAATCTGTTAACATTTACCAAATATTCAGGATTTGACCCGGAAGTGGGATATGGTGATTATGATGAAACCCGGTATGAAAATTTTTCCACTGGAATTGATATTGGATACTATCCTATGCCAAGAACATACTTAGTTGGATTAAATGTTACATTCTAAAAATTAAGATTATGAAAAAAATAAATATAATACTATTAATTTTTGTCCTTATCTCTGTTTATTCATGTAAGGAAGATTTTCTAAACAGATATCCATATGATAAAAAAGTGGTTGGTAACTTCTATAAAACCCCGGATGACGCTTTAGAAGCATTGGTGGCTGTATACGATGGATTACAATACACACCTAATAATCCGGATTTTACCCATGTAATACAGATGACTGAAATATCCTCTGATAATTGTTTCGGTGGAGCTGGTACAACAGATGATCTAAATTTACAAGTTTTTGATAATTTCATAACAGAATTAGTTGAATTAAACGGAGTGCAATGGGAAAAATCATATCGCGGAATATTCAAGGCCAATGTATTTTTAGAACAAGTGGATAACATTGAATGGGGCGACCAGGCAAGCCTGAAAAACAGGTTTATAGGTGAAGCCCGATTTTTAAGGGCTTATCAATATTTAGATTTAGTTCGTATTTTCGGAAATGTTCCACTTGTAGATAAAGTACTGGTTGAAGATTTTGATATTCCTCAAGCGGATCCTGCTGATGTATATAAATTAATTGCTGAAGATTTATTATTTGCTATTGATAATTGTCCTGCTAAACCTTATTCGGAAATCCCACCTGCTGAATATGGAAGGGTTACAAAATGGGCAGCTGAAGCGTTGATGGCTAGAGCCTTCTTATTTTACACAGGTTATTATAATCAACCCGATCTTGCCGGTGTTGTAACAAAAGATCAAGTACGAGGCTATATTAAAGATGTAGTGGATAATAGCGGATATGACCTTATTAATAATTATGAACACTTATGGCAATATTCAAGAGATAATTTTGTTGGAGAAGATAATATTGAAACAGTTTTTGCTATAAAATATACGTATAAAGGCTATGGAGATGGCACGCTTTGCGACGGTGCCAGGTGGCAGGTAATGCTTGGTTTAAGAGTTAGAGCCCTTCCTCCATATGGTACAGGTTGGGGAGCAGCAACAGTTAATCCTAAACTTTGGAATGAATGGCCAGATGATGACACCAGGAAAAAAGGAACAATTGTTGATCTAAGACATCAATACTGGATTAAATCAAACGGAGATACTGTAAAAAGAGCTATGGATTTTGATGGTGATGGAATATATACTGATTCTATTTACTGGCAAAATGATTCTACAACAACAAGGGAATATACTGGTTATAACTGGCGTAAATATTGTCCTCTAACAATGAATAATGATACTACAATAAATTTAACACAATCGATGGGTGCAGAATTTTCATTTGATAATTTCTTCGACTGGGCTGTTATTCGTTTTTCGGATGTTTTATTAATGGCGGCAGAACTTAATTTAGATGGTGACTTAGGTTTTGCACAAACTTGTTTCGACAGGGTTAGGGACAGAGCATTCCAGGATCAAGCCCATAGGTTAACATTATCAAATGATGACAATGGAAGAGACATAATTCTTGAAGAACGTAGATGGGAATTAGCCCTTGAAGGCCTTAGGTACTGGGATTTATTAAGACATGATGGCTTAGCAGGGAACTTGCAAACAGCCAAAGAAGAAATCGACAATAATGTACCCGAGCCATTTGATGTTGTATTTAGAACAGAAACAGAGGGTTTGTATAGAATACCTGAAAGACAAATTACTCTTTCAAATGGATTATTAAAACAAAATCCTGGATGGTAAATTTTAGGATCATGAAATCTTTAAGTTTAAATATTTTATTGTTATAAAATAATTCGAAAATAAACACCAATGTCCGCCATTTGGCGGACATCTCCCCTGCAACTCAAGGGAGAATAAGAAGAAACCCTGAGGCAGACCTCGAGGAATTTTTTGATTAAAAATATAAAAAATAACAGATGAAAAAATCACACTTACTTTTTGCAGTCTTAATTTTGTTAATTGCCTGTGGAAAAAATACTTACGAAAAAGTTAATGATGGAATTATCATAAAACTTAAAAAATATGAACAGAATAGTGCGAAAATTCTTAAAATTCAGGTTGTTAGTGATGATATAATTAGAGTCATTGCTAGTCCTGAAAAAGATATAAAAGTTAAAAATAGTTTGATGGTAATTCATCAAAATTCAAATGATATAAAATGGGAAACTGAAGAAATAGATGGTTATATACTAGTAAAAACATCAAAAATTATTGCGAAGGTGAATACCCAAAGTGGCGAAATTGAATTTTTTGATAAAGAAGGCAATCCAATTTTAGCTGAAAAAAAAGGAGGTGGAAAATATTTTTCACCTGTTAATATTGAAGGTAAATCATGCTATTCGTTAAAACAACAGTTTGAATCACCTGAAGACGAGGCTTTTTATGGATTAGGACAACATCAACATGATCAATTCAATTATAAAGGTCAAGATGTTGATCTTACTCAACACAATATTGTATCTGTGGTTCCATTTCTAGTATCCAATAAAAAATATGGAATTCTCTGGGATAATTATTCCATTACTAAATTTGGCGATAGCAGGGATTATGAAGAATTATCATCACTTACCTTATTTAATAAAGAAGGTTTATCAGGAGGATTAACAGCTACCTATAGCTCTATTTCAGAAAAAAATAAAATCTACAAAACAAAAACTGAAAACCGAATATCCTATGAATATTTAGATTCATTAAAAAATTTACCTGAAGAATTTAAAATAGCAGACGGTAAGGTTACCTGGGATGGTTATATGGAATCAAAATATACTGGAATGCATAAGTTTTTACTTTATTCTTCAGGATATGTAAAATGCTGGATAAATAACGAATTAGTTCTTGATAACTGGAGACAACAATGGAATCCATGGTCAAGGAAAATAGTTGTACCCATGGAAAAAGATGGAAAATATGAAATTAAAATTGAATGGATTCCTGATGGTGGAGAAGCATATATTGCATTTAAATGGTTGAGCCCTCTTGATCCTGTAGAACAAAACCGCTTATCTTTATCTTCTGAGGTTGGGGATATGATTAATTACTATTTTATTTCATATATAATTATATAAAAATTTACTTTTTATGTT
>CAZBZX010000352.1:0-4945 GCA_964496465.1 uncultured Bacteroidales bacterium | reverse complement strand
TGCCATCTCGTGGCGCCCTGCTATCAGTTGCTACAATGTAGTAAAAGGCATTTCTCTTACTTCCGTGTCTTGCTAATCTGATTTTAGTTGGCATACAATAATAAATTTTTAATAAGTTAAACCTACTTTTTTTAAAGTGAGGCGCAAAGATACAATAATAATTTATTATTCAATATTTATCCTTTTAATTTTTGCTATAAAATTTATTGAATATCAGAAATGAAAATACTTATTTAATTTTTAAGAAATTATATTTTAATTTAGTAAATATAATGTGATGGGAAAAATGAGAATACGCGTTTCATATTTATTCTATTTTCTGATTTATTCAATTTTACTGAATGCACAAGATGTAAAACAGAAAGGAGTACCATTAATAAAAAATTTTCAACGAACTGATTATAGTGCCGGAAGACAAAACTGGTGCATTGTTCAGGATTCAAAAAATTTACTCTATTTTGCTAATAATTATGGAATATTAGAGTTTGATGGTACTCAATGGCGACTATATAATGTTCCTAATAACTCAATTGTTAGATCAATTGCGATAGGTAAAGAAAACCAGATTTTTGTTGGAGCATATAATGAACTTGGGTATTTGTATCCTAATGAAAAAGGTGAATTAGTATATAAATCGCTGGTAGATAAAATCAATAAAGACGATAGGGATTTTGATGAGATATGGAAAATCTTTATTACAGATGATGGAGTTATTTTTCAGTCATTTAACTATATTTTTAAATTTAAGAACAACACTATTTATACCATCTATAAATATGGAAATTTTCATTTTTCATTTTACGTAAATAATACACTTTATATTAAAGATAATGATGCAGGTTTGAAAGAACTTACCGAATCGGGTTTGCAGTTAATTCCTGGCGGTGATATTTTTATTGGTAAAGAAGTTTGGACTATTTTTCCTGTTTATAGCAATAAATTATTGATTGGAACGGCTAATCATGGATTATTTATTTATGATGGTAAAAGTGTTTCAAAGTGGGATATTCAATTGAATGATTTTTTTATTAAAAACCAGATATTTTCAGGAGTAAAGATTAGTGATGAACGATATATTTTCGGAACTATTCAAAATGGAATGGTTATAATTAATGGCAAAGGCGAAATAATACAGCATATAAACAGGGAAAAAGGAA
Source organism: uncultured Bacteroidales bacterium (assembly GCA_964496465.1). Taxonomy (GTDB): domain Bacteria; phylum Bacteroidota; class Bacteroidia; order Bacteroidales; family CAYFUP01; genus CAZBZX01. Next base: position 3,788 of record CAZBZX010000352.1, on the reverse strand, counting down.
TTCAGAATAATACTATTTTAAGCATGCTTATTGATAAAGAAAAGAATTTATGGCTTGGCCTTGACAACGGTATTGATTATTTGAAAATAAATTCTCCAATTTCCTATTTAAATCCAAAGAAGGAAATAGGAACAGGTTATACATCAATTATATATGATAATTATCTTTATTTAGGAACGAATCAGGGGTTGTTTTATATTCCTTGGTCTAAAAATATTAAAAATCTTGATATTCATTTTAAACTTGTTGAAAATACGAAGGGTCAGGTTTGGAAATTAGCCATAATTGATAATAATTTATTTTGCGGACATAATAAAGGATCCTTAATTATAAATGGAAATTCTGGTAAACAATTATCTGATATTGGAGGGGGATGGATTTTTGTGCAATTGCCAAATTTTGAGAATTATATAATTGAAGGAACGTATAAAGGATTAATATTATTAGAAAAAAGACTTGGTAACTGGCAATTTAAAAATGAAATAAAAGGATTTAATGAATCAAGCAGGGAAATAGAAATCGATAAAAATGGTAAGATATGGATAAGTCATGGTTATAAAGGTATTTTTGCTTTGGAATTAAATGATGAATTAGATAGTGTTATACAAAAATCTTATTATAGTGTTAAGCAGGGATTACCTTATATTAATGATAATACAGTCTTAAAATTTAAGGATGAAATTGTTGTAAGCACCGATAACGGATTTTATATATACAATGTTAAAGCAGATTCTTTTATTGAGCACTCAAAATTAAATGAATTGTTTGGAAAAGAAAAAGTGGCAGGTTTGGTGGAAGATGCAAATGGAAATATATGGTTTTTCCAAAACAATGAAGTAGGAGTATTACGATTAAATTATGATGGCACATATTCGCGTGAAATTCTTCCGTATAATGAATTGTATGGTTCATTTGTTCAAGGTTTTGAAAATATTTTACCAATTGACAATAATAATATTATCATTGGAAGCGAAGAAGGATTTATTCATTTTGCACCCTCAGAAGTCAAATATCAAGATAAACAATATCAAGTTCTTTTAAGAGAAATTGTATTAACAAAAAATGATTCTGTATTATTCGGTGGATCATGGATACATAGAAATAACGGAAGTAATCCTTCCTCATTAAAAAATAAAGTCGAATACTTAAGATATCGAGATAATGCTTTAAAATTTATTTTCAGTGCACCTGATTATTCAAGTATAAATAATATTAAATATAGCTATATGCTTGAGGGTTTTGATGAAAGCTGGAGCGAATGGAAAAAAGATCATGAAAAAGAATATTCAAATTTAAATGAAGGAAGTTATGTATTTAAAGTCAAAGCAAAAGATATTTATAATTACGAAACAAACGAGTCAACTTACGCCTTTATAATTCAACCTCCATGGTATAAGTCATTGATAGCCTATATTTTTTATTTTCTTATTTTAACAGTAAGCCTCTTTATTATCATTAAATTAACAATAAGAAAATTTGAAAAGGAAAAAGAGTTATTAAAGGAAAAGCAAAAGAAAGTTTTAAAAGCTAAAGAAGAAGAACATGCGCAGGAAGTATCTAAAGCAGAACAGGAAATAGTTAAACTCCAAAATGAGAAGTTAGAGATTGATTTGCAAATGCAAAAAGTTGAAATTGAAAATAAATCAAAAGAGTTAGCCTCAATTGCTATGCAAATTACTTATAAAAACGAAATTCTGGATCAAATTAAAAACCGGTTAAATAAAGTATCTCAAAAAATGATTCATGAGGAATCGAAAAAACAAGTAATAAGCTTAATCAAAACAATTGAAAAAGATATGCTTCATGAAGGTGATTGGGATAAATTTGAATATCATTTTGACCAGGTACATGAAGATTTTATGAAAAAATTACGAAGCAGCTACCCGGATTTAACTCCTAAAGATTTAAAAATATGCGCTTACCTTAGAATGAACTTATCAACAAAAGAAATTGCTCCTTTATTAAATATATCCGTACGTGGTGTTGAGGTACATCGTTATCGATTGAGAAAAAAGATGGATATTGACAGAAACATCAATTTAACTGATTTTCTTCTTTCAGTTTAAATTTAGCGCCTTTTGATGTATTAGTTTTAATACATTAATATATTCCTTTTTTATCTAATTCATTAATATATAATAGATTTATCGAAGAAATGATGTAGCCAAGTTGTAATTATGATGTATTCTTGATGTATATAATTCCTGCCTTTTATGCTTCATCATGTTGTAAATTTGTATTGCATGTTGTAAATTTGGATTGCTTTCTAAAACTAAATATATCATTATAAATTATCACTAACTAAAACCTATAATTAATGAAAAAAAATGTATTGATTTTATTATTGTTTATAGCTGTGAGTTTTTCTGTTATAGCACAAACAAAGATAACAGGTATGGTCACAGCCGAAGGTGGTGAACCGTTGCCAGGGGCAACTGTATTACTAAAAGGCACATCTACAGGAACTGTTACTGATATAAACGGTAATTATTCTTTAGATGTTCAAAGTAATGAGGGAACCATCATGTTTTCCTATATTGGTTATGTAACCAAAGAAGTTACTATTAGTGGTCAAACTAAAATTGACGCAGTTTTAGTTATGGACATTACTGGTCTTGATGAAATTGTTGTGATCGGTTATGGTGTTCAGAAAAAAAGCTTGGTTACCGGTGCAATTTCTAAGATTACTTCAGATGAAATTACCCAGACTCAGAATTTACGTGTTGAACAGGCCCTGCAGGGAAAAACCGCGGGTATAACCGTTTTTCAGGAATCTGGCTCTCCTGGGGCGGCTATGAAGGTTAGAATCAGGGGAACAGGGACAAATGGGGATGCAAATCCGCTATATATCGTTGATGGTATAAGGACTGGTGGAATTGATTATCTTTCTACATCAGACATTGAATCAATTGAAATTTTAAAAGATGCAGCCTCGGCAGCTATTTATGGTTCCGATGCTGCCAACGGAGTTGTATTAATTACAACTAAAAAAGGGAAAAAAGGAGTTGGTGAGATTGTTTATGATGGATACTATGGTATTCAAAATGCTTCACATTATACAGAAGTTATGAATGCAGAACAATATATTAACTATTACGGTGAAGCATATGCCTGGGAAAAAGTTAATGCAAGCGCTACTGATGATATTACTGAAATAAATGACCCTAAAGCTATTGCTAATGCTTTTGATAAATTTCCATATATATTTGAGAATGGAAGTATTTATCAATTACAATGGGAAGGTGTGACTGACCCCAAATCAGCGAGCAATGCTACTTCAAGGACAAATTTAGGAAAAGGGACTAATTGGATGGAAGAATTGATTAACCCTGCTCCAATAACCAGCCATACTTTATCTGCATCAGGTGGTTCTGATGCTGGTACTTACTACATTTCAGGAGGATATTTTAATCAAAAAGGTATTATTGGTGGAGACCAAAGTAATTACGACCGTTACAATTTCAGGTTTAATGGTGTAATGAATACAAAAGACTGGATTAGTTTTTATACAAATATTGGTTATTCATATAAAGAAAGAACCTGGATTGGTGAAAACGACTGGTTCTCAGGTGATGTTACTTCGGCTAGCCGCCTTGACCCTTTAACTCCGATATATGCAGATTCAATTGATTTTGCAGGTCTGTCTGCAACAAATCAAAAGTATCTGGTAAAAGATGACGATGGAAAATATTATGCAATTTCCAAATTAGTTACTGGAGAGAATGCGAACCCGCTAGCTTCAATTAAGGCCCGTAGAACTGATAAATGGAAAGAAGATAAGTTGGTTG
>CAZBZX010000351.1:0-4981 GCA_964496465.1 uncultured Bacteroidales bacterium | reverse complement strand
TTAATAAGTTTATTTTTAGAACTAATTAACTGGTGGCGGAATATCTAAATTCAATAGGATACCTATAGATATACTAATATAATATGGAAATAATGTATTTTTAATTAAATAGCTTGGAAATAATCTTCTTTGTAATAAATTGTGAGTTTTTAAAATCGAGATTTCATTAATTTCATTATCTGTTTCAACGAAATTAGAACCATAAATATCATTAATTTGTATTATTGAATTACATGTCAAATTTGTTATAATATCCTTATTTACATTATCTTGCCTGTTATAATAAGAACTTTGTAAATTAAAGAATAAATTAAGGCATAATAATAATAAAGCTATTGATAATTTACTTTTCAAAATTGAGTTAATTGAAATAAACAAAGTTAATTAAACTATTTATACATTGTAAAAATGATTTTGTTTTATTTTAATAAGAGTTATTATTACTCTTAATTATATGAGTTTATAAAATATAGGAGGATATTTGTAAATAATACAGTAATATTGTCAAATTACTCATTTAAAAAGTATTACAGATAAAGCATATAACCGATTATATGAATAAAATATATACCAATAGTTAATTTGCTATTCAAGTACAAGTTCAATTTCAATTTTAATATCTTCTGACAATACTTTTTCTTTAACCGGATGTTGCCATGAAACATTATACTTTTTATGGTTAAACAATAAATTTCCCGACAGTTTTTCTTTACCGTCTTCTTCATGTAATGAAATATTTTCTACTTTCTCTTCATGTGTAATTCCTCTAATTGATAACATTCCTGTTGCTTCATCTCCTTTAACTTCTTTGATTTCAAATTTTGCAATTGGAAAATTTTTAACATCAAAGAAATCAGATGAGGCTATGTGACTAATTAATCTTTCAGGTGTACTTCCATTTCCAATATCGTAATTATTATCAGTGGTTTTTATAGTATTCATATCAACAATAAAACTCCCACCAACAAGAGATCCATCCTTTAGTTCCAGTTTGGCATCCTTCAAATCTATGGCTCCTGTATGATAATAATATCCAAGTATCTCTCCTTTCCATTTTACTTTACTTTCAGTAAAATTTACTTTAGTAGCTTTTAATTTAACAAGTTCACCTGCCGATTCAATTGAATTCCTATTTTCTATATTACTTTGATTACATGCAATAGTAAAAAAAACAGATACAATTAAAATACTATATAAATAATTATGTTTTTTCATTTTTATCAATTTTAGCATTTAAGATTCAATTCTTTTCTAATTTGACTTAGTATAAATTTAACCATTTAACAATTTTTACAAATGAGAAGTTCAGAAAGAAATGTGAAAGAATTATTAATTTTATTTATTCCTAAAAATGAAAAATTAAATTGGAACTATCTAATGCTCATGAAAATATATTCCTTCGAAAGAGTTTAGTGTTTCTCTTAAGAGATCGATATATTTTAGATCTGTGGTTTGTTTTGTTTTCATTGAATATACCATCATTTTATGAAGAAGTTCCAGCATTTTCTGATAATCTTCATATGCTATCAAATTTTGAGGTTCTGTTATTTTTATCCGTTGGTTTAAAAAATATTGACTAACAATATCCTGAATTTTATTAGCATGTTCCTCTTTATTATTAATCCATCGAACTAATTGATTATAGTTAATATTTTCGCTTTGAGATATTTCATTAATCTCTTTCATTGACTTTTCGATGGTTGTAATATCCTCATAAATTAAACTTATTCGGAGTGAGTCTTCATATATTCCACAAGGAATTTCACAATGTGCCAATACTTTATTACTAACAATGCTAAGCATAGCTGTTAATAATACTATTAAATTAAGTTTTGTTTTCATGATTTGTAAATTTTGAAATATTAAACAAATATTTTAACAATTTGTTTAATAAAATTTTAAACATACTATGATGATATCAATTTAAAAAAAACAGCCTCTAAAAGATATTTGGTAAAATATAATTAATAAACCCTTCCCTTAGGTAATAAAATATCTAGTATTATTACTAATAATGGTATATTCTTGCAATCGATTGGAAAATACTACTTTTTCATAACATATTATTTAATTGAAATAAATCATTGAATATCATTATTTTAAAGTAATTTTGAAATCGTCTTTACTTTTAAATAAGCCAAATATATAAATTTTTAAGCCTTTTATTTAAAATTTATCGCAATCGATTGCAATTTATATATTTTTTTGTATCTTGACCGCGAAAAGCTATTTTTTTAACCAAAAACTAATAATTATGAAAAAAAGAATGTTACTTTTTACTTTACTATTTACGCTATTTGCTTTTTTAGCTATATCGCAAACTCTTGTTAAACAAGAAATTACTAAAGAAACATTTGGTGAAACAGCCTTTGATACGGATAATAAAATTCCGCAACCTGCAGGTTGGAGTAGTGGAACTAATTATCATTATGACTGGGATGAAATTCCAGATGCATGGACATCATGGAATGGACATATTGAAGCCGGTTCTGACTCTTCAGTTAGAATAAACAATTACTTAGGAGCTGCAACATCTGCTGAGGACTGGACAGGCGCATCAAAGGGTATGGGAATTGCTTTATGTAAGCCTGGAGACTATTCAGGAAGTTGGGATACAATTCTTTTTAAAGATATTGTAATTACCAATTATTCTTCTATTGAGCTAACATTAGGTTGGTCGAAGAGAAGTTGGGGAAATTTAGCTACTACTGATAGTAGTGGAATTATTATTCAATACAGTATTGATGGTGGTACCTGGACTTCAGTGGATTCAGATACAACTTTATTCACCAACCCATTAGCATTTAGTACCTGGGCATTTGATACAGCTCAAATAACCGGAACAGGAGATACACTTAATTTAAGAATCTATTCTTTTGCTAACATACTATTCCTAGATGATATTACCCTTACAGGTATGATTGATCCTGCTTCAGCAAACGTTGAATGGAGTATAGCACAAGAAACATTTGGAGATAAAGCTTATGATACAGATAATTTAATACCACAGCCAACTGGATGGAAGGATGCAGATAGCTGGCACTATGACTGGGATGAAATTCCAGATGCATTTACTTCTAAAAACGGCCATATTGAAGGTGGTTCTGACTCATCAGTTAGAATAAACAATTATATTGTAGCTACAGCTGATGAAAACTGGGCAGACGCTTCTAAAGGAATGTCACTTACTTTATGCCAACCTGCAGCCTATTCAGGAAGCTGGGATACAGCTGTTTATAAAGATATTAACATTGCCAATTTTAGTGATCTTATGCTTTCTTTTGGATGGGGAAAAAGAGGTTGGGGAGGAATCCCTTCCACTGCTGATAGCGCTGGTTTAGTTGTTGAATATAAAATTGATAACGGTAGTTGGATTTCTTTAGACCCTGATACCGCTTTACTCACCAATCCATTAGCACTTTCAACGTGGGCACATGATACATTATTAATACCAGGTGCAGGTGATATACTAAATTTAAGATTCTCAGCATACGCCAACATAATAACCCTTGATGACATTACAGTAAAAGGTATGGCACCTCCTCCAGGTGGTGTTAATGAATATGCGGTTGAAAATGTAATTGTTGGTACTGTTGATGATGCCAATGATTTTACTTGCATGTTAAATATTTCATATGATGCAGATAGTGTTTATATGTTATTTGATATAGTTGATGATAGTATTGTAAATGCAGGGTTAAACTATCAGGTTGATAATATCGAAATTTACTTTGATATGGATAATTCTAAAAATATCAAGTGGCCTCGTAACGGTAGTTGGATGGCTGATGATCCAACATATGATGACAATGATTACCAATTGAGGCTTGTTCCTGATTCAGCTTTTGAAGTTAATAACGGCCTTAAAGGTGTTAGACAAGTTTATACAGAAACAACAGATGGTTATGAATTCATATTAAACATTGCATGGGATTCATTAATGAACGGTTTTAACGCAGCAGAAGAAACACTTATAGGATTTGATGTGCTAGTAAGCGATAATGATTCTGTTGCAAGTGATGCAGCAAGAAACCAGATTACATTAAATGCACCAACACCAAATCCTTATAATGACCCATCTTTATTTGCAACATTTGAATTAAAAGATGCTGGCACATTCTTGCTAATTCCTGATGAAGAACCACCTGCTGCAGTTACTAACTTTGCTGGTACTGCAGATGAAACAGGTAAAATTACTCTTACATGGGATGCAGCTACAGATAATATTGCAGTATTAACTTATAGTATATTGCAAGGTTCAACAATTCTTGCCACTATAAATGGTAAAGAAACAGGTAATTCTTATTCTCCTGGTACCTTTGAACCAGGTGGATGGATCTTCAAAATTGTAGCAACTGATAATTATGGAAATGAGAGTGAAACTGTTACTGCAAATGTTACTGTTGAAGAACCACCAGTAACAATTCCTCCAACAGCAGTTGATGAAAATTCAATAACTTCAATGAGCATCTATCCTAATCCGGCTACTAGCGAACTAAGGATAAATGGTATAAATGTTGATTATGTTGAATTATTCAATATAAGTGGTTGCAGAATTGCAACAGTTGAATCTGCAATTCTAAATATATCTGATTTAGCAAATGGTGTTTACATATTAAAAGCATACACAGCTGATAATGTATATACAACAAGATTTGTTAAAAAATAAGGTAATTATATAAATAATTAAGTTAAAGGGCCTTCAGTATTGAAGGCCTTTTTTATGGTCAAAATAATCACTATTTTTGCTAATAAAAGGAAATTATTAAGCATGAATAAGTTTAAAATAGTTTTATTCATTGGGAGTATTTTATTAATAAATAAAGTAACTGCTGAAGTTACTGATTCAATAACAAGCGATTCCTTAAGAATAGTTGATCAATATGGCCAGCTAAATATAGATGGTACAAGAATAATAAATGAACATGGTGATACTATTGCTCTAAAAGGAATGAGCCTGTTCTGGAGTCAATGGGAAGGT
>CAZBZX010000350.1:1810-5029 GCA_964496465.1 uncultured Bacteroidales bacterium | reverse complement strand
TAACAACCAGCTCACCATAATTCCAGACATTGGAGGGTTGAAGAATTTAAAGAAACCTTGAAAAATTTGGTGATTATGTGATTTAGTGGCATAAATTTTTGCCACCAAAACTCTAAAGCACTAAATTACACAAAAAACCAATGTAAAATTAAACTATAGCCATTTATACTAATGAATTGAATTCTTAATTTTTGAGAAATGAAAAAATGGAAAATATATCTGTTCCTTATGCTTTTTAGTTGCATAGTATATAATTTAAATTCCCAGTTTTTTATTACTGAAAGTTTAGATAGTTTATTTGTTGATGTGCAATTGCAATCAATTTTTTCTGATCAGAAAAAGTTTGTGGATTGTATCCCTAAGCTTCATCCTGATGCTATTCTTGATAAATATAATAAGCAAAAGGGTAAGGAAAATTTCAATCTTAAAGAATTTATTGCAGAGAATTTTGATACTTCCACAATTGATACAGCTCAAATTATTGATCATATTAACCAGTTGTGGAAATATTTAAAGCGGAAACCAGATGCAACAATTCCAAATTCAACCTTAATTCCTTTACCTTATCCTTATATAGTTCCAGGTGGAAGATTCAGGGAAATATATTATTGGGACAGTTATTTTACAATGCTTGGTTTAGAAGTATCAGGAGAAGTTGAACTAATTGAAAATATGATAAATAACTTTACTTATTTAATTGATAACTATAATCATATTCCAAACGGAAACCGTACCTATTATTTAAGCCGTTCACAACCCCCTTTTTTTTCGTTAATGGTTGATTTACTATCTGAAATTAAAGGAGATTCCATTTATGAAAAATATTTACCTCAACTCGAAAAGGAATATGAATTCTGGATGAAAGGGAAAGAAGAATTAAGCCAAAAGTATTCGTCTAATAGAAGATTAGTAAAAATGGAAAAGGATGAATATTTAAATCGATACTGGGATGAACTTGCTGAACCGAGGCCCGAATCATACAAATACGATTTTGAAATATTTCAGGAATCTGGTCGGTCTGAAGAAATTTACAGGGATATAAGAACAGCTGCAGAGTCAGGATGGGATTTTAGCTCCAGATGGTTCGCTGATGGCAGATCGTTAATGACCATTCAAACAACAAATATCGTTCCTGTTGATTTGAATTGCTTATTATATCATCTGGAAACAACCATTGGAAAAGCGTATTCCTTAAATAATAACGAAGAAAAATACATGCAATACAAATTATTGGCTGAGAAAAGAAAAGAGTTGATTTTAAAGTATTGCTGGAATGATGAAGAAGGTTATTTTTTCGATTTTAATTATAAGATAAAAAATCAAAGTGAAAATTATACATTGGCCGGGTTATATCCATTATTTTTTGGTATTGCTAACACTGACCAGGCTTTAAAAGTTTCAGAAGTTGTAAAAAAAGACTTTTTAAAAGCAGGAGGCCTTGTTACTACAGAAATAAATACTGGTCAACAATGGGATTATCCTAATGGATGGGCTCCTTTGCAATGGGTCGGATATAAAGCCTGTAAAAATTATGGATATGATTCACTAGCCAATGAAATAGCTCAAAGATGGATGAATTTAAATATAAAAGTGTTTTTTGAAACCGGAAAAATGCTTGAGAAATATGATGTTGTGAATATTAATAAACCAGGGGGAGGAGGAGAATATAAATTACAGGATGGCTTTGGCTGGACTAATGGGGTGTTTTTGAAAATGTGGGAAGTAACACCAGCTTCCAGCCGGTAAATTCACCACCAGGGATGGGGGTGTTACAGTATCACCAGCTTCCAGCTGGTAATTTGCCGTCAGGATGACGGCGATACATCTAACATCTGCTTCCAGTTGTTGAAATCACCACCAAGGATGGTGGTGTTACAAAAAAACTGTAACTTGCAAAGTTATTTTTAAAAGCTAATTCTTATGAAAAGCATAAAATATTGCTTTATTGTTATGTTTTTAATTTCCAATTTTATCATTACTTATTCTCAAAAAGACATTAGAATGAAGCAAGCTGAAAATTCAATACTTCAACAATATCCAAATTTTAAAAGTAAATATTTTGATAAAATTGTAGAAATTGATGATCGCAATAAAAATGGCGTCTCATTTACCAGAAATGTATATTATATCTATTATAAAAGTTCCTATATTTCAGGCATTTATGTCGACTTAACTCAAAATCTCTTGAGTATTCAGAAGCTCTCCAATCCTATAGACTATATAAATGATTCTGATGAATTTTACAAACCAGATAGAAAAGCAAAATCAGCTGAGAAATTTGTTTTAAAAACGCTAGGCGAAAAGAAAAAGGATGAAATTTTAATTGACAACAAATTGCTTGATGATGCTACTCTAATTATTCGCGAAAAACTTATTTATTACGAAATAGAAATAATTGCGACTAATTGGGATTATACTTGTAATATTGACAAAATCAATGGGAAAATATATAAAGAAGTGTTTGGAGAAATTATTCAGGACAATGAATAGATAATTTAATTTCAAGGTAAATGAAGAAATATATATTCACAACTCTTTTTTTATTTCTAATTGGATGTTTTACAGCCATTAGTCAGGATTTAAAATATTCATATTGGGAAAAAGATATTCAAAAATTTGAAGATTTTGACTCAATTGAAAGCTATTCCGAAGATGCCCTTTTATTTACAGGAAGTTCAAGTATTCGATTATGGTCAACTATTAAGGAAGATATGGCTCCATATGAAGTGATACAAAGAGGGTATGGGGGAGCAAAATTAGACGATTATTTATATTACTCAAAAAGAATAATTTATCCTCATCTGGTTAAAGCAATAGTTATATTTATTGCCAATGATATTTCGGGAGCAGAGAATGATAAATCACCTGAGGAAGTTCTGCAATTATTTTTGAATTTAGTGGATACAATTCGCGAGAAATTTCTTGTCATTCCTATTTTTTGGATAGAAATAACGCCTACCAATTCGCGCTGGAATGTTTGGATTGAAATATCAAAGGCAAATCAATTAATCAAAAATAAATGTGAAGAACTTGATAACGTTTATTTTATTGAAACATCATTTGCATTTATTGGAGAGGAAGGAAAGCCGAAATCTGAATTATTTGTTGAAGACCAGCTGCACTTAAATAGCGAAGGGTATAGGATTTGGGCTGAAATTATTAAAGAGAAGCTCTCAGTTCTCAGCCATCAGCCTTCAGAATAATATGACTGAGTGCTGA
>CAZBZX010000350.1:0-1710 GCA_964496465.1 uncultured Bacteroidales bacterium | reverse complement strand
GACTGAGTGCTGATTTTAAAAACTATATTTAAACCGTAGAAATCCCAAATACATATTATCACGCTTTTTCCCTATAAAAGGAAAGTTGAACTTCCCTGAAAAATACATACCAATTACTGAAAATGTAGCCTTATCAGAGATTGAAAAATCAAGACTTGGATAAATTGCATAACCCTTTTTATCAGGATAATACATTACTGAAATGGAACTATTAGTTAAAGGATTGAATGGATAGGATGCATTTGCAAAAATTGTATATTCGGAAATGGATAAAGATTTAATATCCTGATCGCTTGCCATTAAATCGGCAAACGATAAATCATATTTTCCGGCATATTGGTTATAAAATCCTTCAACTTGAAGCATTAATGAATTCGAAAATATATAATTTAAATTCATACTGGCAAAAAACAATCCTGATGTATCGCTAAAATCCTTCTGCGGATGCATGTAGCTTAATTCCCCACTAAAGGCAAAATCTTTAATATTCCCCGACCAGCCGCCACCAATTACTAGATTATCTGAATTATATATTCCACCAATTAGTTGGATATCGTATTTCCATTTATTAAATCTATATAATCCTGCAGCAGTTATAGTTGAATCATTTTCATATTTTATAGCAGCTTCTATTATTGAAGTATACGATGGATAATACTGGATTCGTATAGCATCACTTCCTGGTCTTTCGGGGTAATCAAAATCAAAAAATGAATACGCATTAAAAATATCATTTGAATTAAATACGAAGGTTTGTCCCCAATTTATTCTTTGCCTTCCCAACGTTATATCCAATTTATCAACAGAATATTTTAACCATAAGCGATCAACCATCGAATTCAACACCATGATTTTATCTTCAATTAGATTAAAAGACATAAAATCATCATCTAATTCATTTTTCATAATATTCAATGTATCGGCTCGTAATTGATCTCCTATCATAAACCTGTTTCTTAATTGAACGGATGTGGTGACATGATCACTTGTATACCAGTAAAAATTTATACGGTTATGAATAGTATGGTCAAGGTATTCAATATTTGCCAAGTCAGATTTTAAATATGTCGTCATATCCGAAACATAACCGGTTAGTTCCCATTTTTTTAATTCATCTTGTGCGTATAATTTAACAGCTAACATTGTTAAAATAATTAAAATGAGATTTTTAATTTTTTTCATAATAAATCAATTTAATTGATTTACGATTAATAGATTTGAGATTTACGATCTAGGAAGGATAATGATTAATACTTCTAAAATCTAAAATCACCAATCTGCAATCTTAAATCATCATACATTTTTAATATTTGATACTGTAGTAACACTTTTCACAAAAATTGAAATTAATTCATTTGTTTCTGATAATAACTCATCAAGTAATTTATTATTAATCATTTCTGCACGAAGTATTATTTTTAATGAAACAAAGGACTCTCTTAATTCCTTTAAAACTATTTTAATTTTATGTACAAAATCTTTTCTAGATTCAGCGCTTTGCGCTTCACCATAATTCAGAGCAGGTGATGTTCCGGAACGAATTAATTGATTAGATAATGTTTTACCTGCAATATCTGTTGGTATAAGTTTTATCAATTTTATTATTTTAACTGCATAATCAATGAGCCTGTTTTCAAGTTCGTTTTTATTCATAGTATCACTACTGAACGAGAAAAAAAATAAAAATTAAGAGGGCTACTTCCCGAAGGT
>CAZBZX010000349.1:0-5040 GCA_964496465.1 uncultured Bacteroidales bacterium | reverse complement strand
TATTGTTGATTTGTTAAAATTAATTGTATTTTTGCACTCCCCAATTTTTTGGGAAAAATATATTGCAATTAACTAAAAATATTGATATTAAAGTGGATACATTAAGCTACAAAACAGTATCAGCAAATAAAGAAACAGTAACTAAAGAATGGTTTCTTATTGATGCAAGCAACGAAGTGTTGGGTAGATTATCATCAAAAGCTGCAAAAATATTAAGAGGAAAACATAAACCATCTTTCACTCCTCATGTAGATTGTGGCGATAATGTAATCGTTATAAATGCTGAAAAAGTAAGATTAACAGGGAAAAAATTAACTGATAAAGTATATTTAAGTCACTCAGGTTATCCTGGTGGTCAAAAAACTACAACTCCTGCCGAACTATTAAGTAAAAATCCTTCTAAAGTTGTTGAAAAAGCAATTAAAGGGATGTTACCTAAAAATAGGTTAGGAAGTGTTATTTTTAAAAATTTACACGTATACGTGGGTTCTGAACATCCACATTCTGCTCAAAAACCAAAAAAAATCGATTTAAACAACATTAAATAGTATGGAAATAATTAACGCAATTGGTAGACGCAAAAGAGCAATTGCCAGAGTATATCTTACTGACGGTAAAGGAAAAATCAATATCAATAATAGAGAAGCTAAAGAATATTTTCCATTAGATGAATTTCAATATGTAATTAATCAACCATTGATTTTAACCGGTAACGAAGGAAAATATAATATTAAAGCAAATATATCAGGTGGTGGATTTAAAGGACAGGCAGAAGCTTTAAGGTTAGGTATTTCCCGTGCATTAATTCAAATTGATTCAGAATATCGTGGTGTATTAAAAGAAAACGGATTATTGAAAAGAGACCCTCGTAAGGTTGAAAGAAAAAAACCAGGTCGACCGAAAGCTCGTAAAAGATTTCAATTTAGTAAGCGATAATAAAACGCCAAGTTTAGTATCTAAATTATATGGACTACTATTACTAAGGTACTACCATATAATTGCTTTTAACAGAATGTAAACTTAAAATAATTATAATGCCAAGAACAAATTTTAAAGAACTTTTAGATGCAGGTGTTCATTTTGGACACATGAAAAGAAAATGGAATCCAAATATGGCTCCTTATATTTTTATGGAGAAAAGCGGAATTCACATTATTGATTTGCAAAAAACAATTGTAAAAATTGAAGAATCAAGTAATGCCTTAAAACAAATTGCTAAATCAGGAAGAAAAATTCTATTTGTTGCTACAAAAAAACAAGCTAAAGAAATTGTTGCCGAAAAAGTACTGGAAACAGGAATGCCATTTGTTACAGAACGATGGCCAGGTGGAATGTTAACAAATTTCCCAACTATTAGAAAAACTGTTAAAAAAATGTCATCAATTGATAAAATGGCAACTGACGGCACTTTTACTACACTCTCAAAAAGGGAAAGACTGCAAATAACCAGACAAAGAACAAAACTGGAAAAAAACTTCGGAAGTATTTCAGATTTAACAAGGTTGCCAGCAGCTCTATTTGTTGTTGACATTTCGAAAGAACACATTGCTGTTCGTGAAGCAAAAAGATTAAATATTCCTGTTTTTGCTATGGTTGACACTAATTCTGATCCGAATATTGTTGATTTTCCAATTCCTGCTAATGATGATGCTTCAAAATCAATTTCACTTATTATTGATACTGTTTGTGCCGCAATTAATGAAGGTTTAGAGGAAAGAAAACTTGAAAAAGACAAAGAAGCAAAAGCAAAAGATTCGAAAGATGTAAAAGAAAAAGTTAGTGATGAAAAAGTTGAAATAAAATCAACATCTAGAAAAAGAACATCAGCAAAAAAAGAAGCGGAAAAAACAATAGAAGAAAAAAAAGAGGTTATAAAGGAAGAACCTAAAAAGTCAGCTGCAAAGAAAGAAGAAAAACCTAAAGCTGAAAAAAAAGAAGTAAAGAAAATAGAGAAGAAGGAAGCTAAAGACGAAGAAAATTAGTGAACCAAGTTTAAATAATTACTACACTTATTTAAAAATTAAAAAATATAATATGTCTGAAATAAAAGCTGCAGATGTTAGCAAATTAAGAAAGACGACAGGGGCTGGAATGATGGATTGCAAAAAAGCCTTACAGGAAGCTAATGGAGATTTTGATGCTGCAATTGAAATAATCAGAAAAAAAGGTCAGGCTGTTGCAAATAAACGCGCAGATAGAGAAGCAACAGAAGGTGCAGTTTTAGCAAAAATTACCGAAGATGGCAAAAGAGGAGCTATGGTTGTTTTAAATTGCGAAACTGACTTTGTTGCAAAAAATGATGATTTTGTTGATTTTACTGAAAAAATTCTAGCTGTTGCATTAGATAAAAATCCAGGAAATATAGAAGAACTAAAACAGTTGAAAATTGATGGTAAAGCAATAGCTGATCAGATTATTGACCAAATAGGTATAATAGGTGAAAAATTAGAATTAGCATATTATGATAAAATTGATGCAGGAAGTGTAATTGCTTACATTCATCCAGGAAATAAATTAGCCACTTTAGTAGGATTTAGCAAAGAAGGTATTGATTTACAAGTTAAGAAAGATGTTGCAATGCAAGTTGCCGCAATGAATCCGGTTGCTGTAGATAAAGATGATGTTCCGAAAGAAGTTGTTGAAAAAGAATTGGAAATTGGTAGAGAACAAGCACTTCAAGAAGGAAAGCCTGAAAATATTCTTGATAAAATTGCTCTAGGAAAATTAAATAAATTCTATAAAGAAAACACATTACTGAATCAGGATTTTATAAAAGAACAAAAAATAACTGTAAAACAATATTTAGAACAAGCGGATAAAGAAATAAAAGTAACAGATTTTAAAAGATATAATTTAAACGTTTAATTAAAAAGAGCCCCAAGGCTCTTTTTTTTTGCCCTATTTTTTAATTATTTTAGAGCCTGAAAATAATAGCATTTATGATTAAGTACAAACGAATTCTGCTTAAACTTAGCGGAGAAGCTTTGATGGGTAATTCAGCCTATGGAATAGATACTAAAGTATTAAACAATTACTGCACTGAAATAAAAGAAATTTTAGAATTAGGAGCAGAAATTGGTATTGTTATTGGCGGTGGAAATATTTTTAGAGGTATGCAAGGTATTTCAAAAGGTTTTGACAGAGTAAAAGGGGATTATATGGGTATGCTCGCTACTGTTATTAATGGTTTGGCCCTTCAATCAGGATTCGAAAGTTTACAGGTTGAAGCCAAAGTATTTACCGCTATTAAAATGGAGCCTGTTGGGATAAGATATTCAAAGCCAGAAGTGTTAAAAGCATTTAAAAATAAAGAAATTGCCATTTTTACTTTTGGAACAGGAAATCCATTTTTTACGACTGATACTGCTGCAGCTTTGCGGGGAATTGAAATTGAAGCAAATGCTTTATTAAAAGGAACCAGAGTTGATGGGATTTATTCAGCTGATCCAGAAAAAGATCTTAACGCTATAAAATATGATGCAATTAGTTTTGAAGATGCTTATAATAAGCAACTTAAAATTATGGATCTTACTGCTTTTACAATGTGTAAAGAAAATAATTTACCAGTTATTGTATTCAATATGAATGAATCAGGATCTCTTAAAAAAATTATTTTAGGTAAAAAAATTGGAACTTTAGTTAAAAATTAAATATATTTAAATTCTGTATTAATTAAATTTATCTATCATGGAAGAAGAAGTCCAATTATACATTGACGATGCATCAGAAAGAATGGAAAAAGCTATTGAGCATTTACACAATGAATTAGTAAGACTTAGAGCTGGAAAAGCAAATCCACATCTTCTCGATGGTATTACTGTTGATTATTATGGAACAAACACACCACTAAACCAGGTTTCAAATATTAATACTCCAGATCCTAAAACTATTGCTGTTCAACCTTGGGAAAAAAATATGCTCGAACCAATTGAAAAAGCAATAATGAATGCAAATATTGGCATAACTCCAATTAATAATGGTGAATTAATTAGATTAAATATTCCACCTTTAACTGAAGAAAGAAGAAAGCAGTTAGTAAAGCAAGTGAAAAATGAAGGTGAAAATGCCAAAATTAGTATTAGAAATGCCAGAAGAGATTCAAATGAAGAAATTAAAAAACTTCAAAAGGACGGATTACCAGAAGATGCAGCGAAAAGAGCAGAAGAAAAAATTCAAAAACTTACTGATGATTATTCCAATAAAATAACAGAAATAATGGAGAAAAAAGAACAGGATATCATGACTATATAATTCCTGAGAACTAAATTAATCTTTTTTTAACATTTTTTTAATAAATCAAATCTTATGACATAAATAGCTGTATTTCTTGAATATACAGCTATATTCCGAATCAATTTTTCTAAAAATTTAATTTATTGGTCTAATTTTTGTTTTACTAATGAGCAATATTCTTGTCTTTTACGTCTTATATATAAATATAAATTAAGTAAAATATATTGCTATAGAAACAATCGTTAAAAACAATAAAAAAATTAGAGGCCTTAAAAATTCATATAATGTTGATAATTATATTTATGCCTATCCATACTTATTTAATGATCTTGTTACAATAAAATATTTTTTACCTGAAGAAGCTTTTGCACGAATTGAAATAAGAGATTATAATAACAAGATAATACGAACACTTGAGAATACTTTAATGCCTTATGGTGAATATTTTACTTCTTGGGATGGTACTGATTTAGATGGAATACCGTTAGAATCTGGTATATATAGTATTTATTATTTTATAAATAGTGAAGCTGTGTTAAGGTATAAAATTGTGAAAAGAAGTTTTAATTAGTTTAGTACTATCTAATAAAAAAATAAAAGCCGGGAGAAAAATCTCACCGGCTTTATTAATATTTCTAAGATGACCCCTTAGGCAGCCTGGCTGAAGCTATTCAGACATCCCAACATAGGTCCTTTTAAATTCTTTGCTATATATTGCATATACATACCACATAACAAAAAAGGAGGTATTGCCCAGAAGTGGTCGGAAGAAAATTCCGGCCACTTTTTTTAGGTTTTCCCGAAAAA
>CAZBZX010000348.1:0-5049 GCA_964496465.1 uncultured Bacteroidales bacterium | reverse complement strand
ATCAATAAAACTTAACTTTAATGATACTCTTTTAAGTGAAAATGAAGAAATTGAAATCGAAGCAAGTGGTGTTTACGATGCAATTGAATGGTCTACAGGCGAGATAACAGATCAGATTATTATTGATTCTATTGGTCTTTATACTGTTGAAGTATCAAACCACAATGGTTGTAAGAACTCAGCTTCTGTAAATATTGTAATTGATACAGTTATAATTGTTGATACGGTAGTAATTAAAATTAAAAGTAAAGTAATCACACCAAATGGTGATGGTATAAATGATAAATTGGAAGTTGTTGACATATTGAATTATAATAAATGCACTATATCAATCTATAATATTTATGGTGATAAAGTATATGAGAATAAAAAATATGATAATACATGGGATGGGGATAATCTTCCCCCGGGGAGTTATTTTTATATCATAACAACAGATGATAAAAATAAAAAAGGAACGGTTAGCATTTTAAGATAAAAATTAAACAATAAACTATAATAAATTAAACCCATTATGAATAAAGTAAGGTATCTTTTAATAATATCCTTAATATGTTCTTTTGGATATGTATTTTCTCAACAAGTTACACTGGACAATCAGTATATTGTAAACAAATATGCAATATCACCAGTTTATGCAGGATTTAACCAGGATTTGGAAGTTTTTGCAACATATCGTAAAGATTGGGTTGGATTTGAAGACAGCCCGCAAAAGGTTATGCTCAATATGAACACAATGCCATATAAAGGTATGGGTGTAGGAATGTCTATTAACAATGAAAAGATGAATATATTCAGTAACCAGTCTTTTCTTTTAAGTTATGCCTACCAGGTTAAAATTACAACTGAACACACTGTAAGGTTTGGTCTTTCGGCAGGGATATTTGATACACAAATTGATTTGTCTGATAATAATCTGCAAAATCAGGTAGATCCTGTAGTTATGGAAAATGCAGTTCAAAGAGGAATGGCTTTTGATTTGGGAGTAGGTGTTTTATACGATTATAAGTTTTTTAATATCGGGCTGTATGTTCCGCGTGTACTTGAAAGTAAAGTAAAAAATGAATCAGATAAAGGAGAGGTTATATATTCACTTAAAAGACATTTTATATTACATACAACCTATTCGTATTATATCAATTCTGATTATGAATTTGAACCAAGTTTAATAGTTATTGAAGCTATTAACAGTCCGGTATTCGTTAATTTTTCAGGAAAAGTTACTTATAAAGATATGTTTTGGGCAGGTTTAATATATCGTAAATTAACTACTTTTGGATTGAACGTTGGCGGCAATTATAAACAAATGGTCTTTAATTATTCATTTGAATTATTCGGACAGGAAATTTTTAAAGGATCATCGGGTTCACATGAAGTTTCAATAGGATATATTATCGGGAAAAAGAAAAAAGAAGGTAACGCTGTTAGAAATCCATATATGGGTTGGTAATATGTGATTTTTAGCATGTGTTTATTTTGATTAAATACTTTGAATTAAACTATTATTTATGAAAACAGATGGCTTGAAAAAAAACAACAGGAGTAAATGGAGTAGGAGTAATTCAATAAAATGGTATAGAAAAATGCGATTAACGCATTTTATAATTCTTTTGTTTTTTACAGGTCAGTTGGCTTTTAGCCAGCAAATTTCGTATTCCCCAGATTCTTTGAAAGCAACACTTTCAAGTTGTGACGATACGGATAATGATAATTTTGTTATAAGAAATACAGGTACAAATAATTTAACTTTTGATATTAATGTAGGAACAGATAATCCTATAATAAACAACTCTATTTCTGGTGATATTATTGCAACACACTCAAGCTTCAACTCAAGAGGAATGGTTTGGGTTGATGGATTTTTATTTTATGTAAACTCTAACGATAATACTTTAAATAAATATGACGTTGAAACCAATACAATTGTAAAAACAAATAGTATTCATAGTGAACCTTATGGAATTATATATGATGGTCAGTATTTCTGGATTGGTGATGACAATGGTGTTGTACGTTGCTATGATTTTTATGGTGATCCTATTGCTTCATCATTTAGCTTACCGTTTAGTTATTATTCAGCTTTAGCATGGGACGGGGAATACTTTATTGCTGCCCAAATTGATTTAAATAATCCTACCATTTATAGATTGGATAATACAGGAAGTATAATTAATTCATACTCATCTGTTTTTAATGGCGAAATTCTTCAAGCAGTTTGGGTTCCTGAGCATGGTGATGGGCATCTTTGGGTAACTGATCATGGTAATGGTAGAATTGTTCAATTAAATCTTTCTGGAAGCGCTACACTTGTAAGTACATTTTCTTTTTCAGCAACAAATGGAACGCATTCCATTGCTCATGATGGGGTGGATTTGTGGAATCTTGAATGGGGCGGCCCCCTTTATCAAATAGAAGACGGAATTGAAGAAATTCCGAATTGGCTGAATTTATCAGATTATCATGGGACTATCATTCCAGGTGATTCAATTGTTATTGATGTGGAATTCAATTCTGATGATATTATTGAAGGAATATATGATGCTTATATTGCTATTAATTCGAATGATACATTAAGTGATGGAGATACGGTATCTTGCGAGCTAACACTTGCAGGAGATCCTCTTATTGTGTTTTCAGACATTTGTCCTGATCTTGGAGATGTTTTCGTTGGAAACAACAATACAGATACAATATACATTTTTAATCCGGGATGCGCCACACTTAATATATCAAACATTTCAAGCTCCTTACCTGAATTCACAGTAAGCTCAACATCCCTGAATATTATACCTGGGGGTATTGTACCTCTTTATATCACTTTTGATCCGTCAGGAGTAAATACCTATAATGGTAGTCTTACCTTTTTAAATAATGATAAGGACACTTCTATATGCATAGGAGGAAATGGTATAGCACCACCTGAAATCGCATTTAATACAACTTCACTTAATGTATTTCTTGCTGAATGTGAAGATTCGCTGACTAAGATATTTACGATTTATAATGATGGTGGAAATGATTTAACATTTAATATAGTTAATAGTATTTCATGGCTTACTATCTCAAATTTATCCGGGACTATTGCCAGTGGTGACTCAGTGAATATTGATGTTAAATTTAAAGCATCCGGATTGAATTCTGGTGTATATAATAATAGTTTCGCTATAATATCAAACGATCCTGTAAACAATTTAAGTTTCATTAATGCTCAATTAACAGTAGGGAGTGATCCGGATATATTATTATCCGAAACCTGCCTAAATTATGGTGATGTGTTTGTTGGTGGAAGCAAACAAGATACCTTACTAATTTCTAATTTTGGATGCGATAATTTAGTAATATCAGGAATATCCAGTACTTTACCTGAATATACGATTACTCCCAGCACTTTAAATATATCTCCAGGAGGAGTAGGATGGGTATATATTACTTTCACGCCCTCTGGTATTGGTACATTTAATGGAAATCTTTCAATTTTAAATAATGATGTTGATACGTTGATTTGCCTTGAGGGAAATGGTATTGCAGCTCCCGTGATAGCTTTTAGTGATGATTCTATTAATGTGCAAATATCAAGTTGTGCTGACTCTGCTACGAAGAGTTTTACTATTTATAATACAGGGGGTAGTAATTTAACATATAGTGTTTATAAAAATGATTTTATTGAAGATTGTGAGAATGGAGAAGGTGAGTGGACAACTATACTTTATGGAGTAGATGATCTTTGGCATATTTCGAGTAAAAATCCTCATAGTGGTTCATATTCGTGGTGGTGCGGAATCGAAAGCCAAAATGATTATGCAACCGGGCGTACTATAAATACTGCCATTGTTACACCATTAATTGATTTAACACTTACGGATACAAGTTCCTTAATTTTTTATGAAAACTATAATGTTGAAGGCGGATCATGGGATAAATGTATGGTTGATATAAGTATAAATAATGGCGCAAGTTGGATTCAATTAAGGGGTAGCGGGTTTAATGGCAATAGTGGAGGTTGGGTTCAAAGAATTTATAATTTAGATGCCTATTGCGGTAATTATGTAAAAATCAGGTTTTATTTTAATACGATAGATGGTGCCGTTAATAATTATCCAGGATGGTATTTCGATGATATTAAAGTTACAAGGGAAAAACCTTGGCTTTCAATTGAGTATGATAGTGTTCCTGTTAGTCCTGGTAATTCAGCTATAGTTGATTTGAAATTCAACTCAACTGGATTAGATGAAGGAACATACCTTGGTGATGTATTCATAAATTCAAACGATCCATTAAATCCAACCAATATTATTCCTTTTTCATTTACAATTATTGGTGAACCTGTTATAGAGTTATCTGCTGATACAGTTGTTTTTGATACGTTAATGCAATATACCAGCGAAACGAAAAGTTTATGGATTTATAATACAGGATGTGATACTTTAGTTGTTAGTAATATAGTTTCAACTGATGCATCATTTACATCTGATTCAACTTCGTTTATCATTTCACCATTTGATTCATTATTAGTGAATATTACTTTTAGTCCGACTAATTCAGGGATATTCTCAGAAACATTAAATATATACTCAAATACTGTTGATACATTTGTTATATTAACTGGTTATGCTTCAGGTGCACCTATAATTAGTTTTGCCCCAGATTCATTCGATGTTTCTCTAAATGTTTGTAATGATTCGCTTATTGATACCTTAACAATATATAACACCGGTGATGAAGACTTAATAATTAATTTAACCACTATAGGAAGTGGAGCACTAAGTGGAACTGTCGTTTTTTCTGAGATTTTTACCAGTGGTACGCCCTCTGCCGCAATTGTAAATGCCTGGGTATATTTTAGAACTCAACTAACTCCTCGTCCATATAAAAAATTAAAAATATATGGTTCTAATAATCCAACAGGAATTACTTTAACAGATGAAGCAGCTGTTAATGCAATTGCTAACGCAATGAATACGATGACACCATATAGTGTCACAATTGAAGGAAATACATGGAATGTTAGCGTAAATGCTTGTAATCCCGGAGTTCAACTTCATGTTAATT
>CAZBZX010000347.1:0-5059 GCA_964496465.1 uncultured Bacteroidales bacterium | reverse complement strand
AAATTTTTCAAAATTCAGGAGTTATGGTTATTAATGATCCCCGCCCTAAAGGACGAGGCTATTGATATTCAGCTATTTAGCTTGTTTTATTAAATCGAACTCAGGTTATTTTATGTATTAAATTAATTTATAATCTATATAGGTATGTTCTTTTAACTTGATTATTCGCTATTGCTCATATATAATAAAAACCTATCAGGAAAGAAAACCTGATAGGTATAATAATAATAATATTTACCTTACTATCTAAAACGGAAAGGCTAGTCCAATTGTAAATGGATTTAATTCCGGGCCTTTAAATTTCCCATATAGTGTAACATCATCACTTTTTTCAAACATCGGAGTTAAATAATAGGTAGCAAATAAATTAAGATCACCATATCCTATTCTTGCTGTAACTCCATACCTGTAAGGTGCAAGGTTAAAATCATCTTTTGTTTTATTTTTCCCAGGTTTACCATTATCAGAATATTTAACCTTTGTATATGAACCAGCTTTAATTCCACCAACAACCCCACCACTTATATGAATATTTTTATCCTTATCATTAGATACTGGTATTTGAAATTCAAGAAGCAGCGGACATATCAGATAAATAGTTGTAAGTTTTGATTTATCAATATTATAAGTAGGACCAAAATCCAAACCAACAATATTCCCATCATCATCTTTTTCTATTGAATTTCCATTATCAAACCGATAATTATTAAACTCAAAACCTATGCCGGTAACTAAACCCACATGTCTTGAAAATAATCCAAAACTTTGCTCAAACATATTGATATTCCAATTAAAGGATTTACCGGTATTTAAATCCATAAAATCGTGAGTGTCACCTTCATAATTATTTATGCCTAGCTCAATCCCACCCCAATTTCCTTCGAATTTATTTCTCGGCTTTTCCTTTTTAAATTTCATATCTTCATCATCAATTTCAAAATCAAAATCTTTTAATTTCTCATCTTTTGAATCAATAACACTAATATAGGTATCTTCACCATCGTTAATTACCTTAATGGATTTTTTACCAATTCTAATTTTTGTTGTGTCTGCTTTACTAACAGGAGTTTCATCATCTTCCAAATTTTTATTTATCTCTTCCTGCACAACCATTTCTTCATAAGTATTTACAGTATCACTATTCTCTGAAACAAGCGAATCATTTTGTGCATAAATAAAAACTGTACTAAACATTAAAATCGCTACAATAATCGTTTTCATAATTAATAAATTAAATTCAACATTCTTTAAATTTATACTATGACGGCTTGTATTAAGAAAAAGTTACACTTAGGATAATAATATCTCCCAAACTCGACATATTTTTTGCTTATAATATATATTGACTAATAATTTTTTAATTAGTTAGAACAAAATTCTTAATTTGGGTATTTTGATAATTAAATATTTCTTTTTTAATTGTTCTTTTCTCTTAAAAGAAAAGAACCCTGCCTGCGCCGAAGCTTCGGCAGGCAGGCAAAAGTTCAAGGCTGATGATAATTTTATGTAAAATTACGTCACCTGCTTTTGAACGCCCGCCTGACCGGACGGGCAGGCATTCCAAGCCATACCAGTCAATATGCAGGAATTATTCTCAAGATTTTTGAACCTGGTACTCGTGGAATGCTCACTAGTGCCATACCTTCAAGCAGGTTCCTTATTTTATTACAAAAATTCTCATATGCCAATTTTTTATTAAGCAATCATATTATTTAATTGTGCGACAGCAAGGCCAAACGGCGAGCAATGGATAGGTGTGAATATTTAATTGCATAGATTATACAAAAAGAAGCTTGCCTCACTTTTTGTTTTTAATCTTGCAATTAAACTGAGCGGGGAGAAGCATCGTTTGGCCATGATTACTCTCCAGCCTTAGGCCGGATCGTGAGAAAAGTTTTTGCTTCTTTTTATCATAGAAAAAGAAGAAACAAAATAAAGGCGCACCAATCACGAAAACATGACAAAAGTAAAATTTTAGATAAATATCTTTTTGATAAGAAATTAAAATGGACACAAGAAATAAAGAAAATTCTTAAAATTGACTATCCCCGAAGAGCCAAGGAGTATTTCGCCTCCCGATAGTTATCAGGATTATTTCGGCAAATAAGCCAAAAACCAAATTTTCATTTTTTTACCCCTCTGTCAGTCTTTCGACTGACATCTCCCCTAAAATTTAGGGGAGATTAGAAGGAAACCCCGTGGCAAGCCACGAGGAATTATTTGATTAAAAAGCCCGAATTACGTACTAATTCGGGCAAAAATCAACAATTTCAAAAACCCTTTTATTTCATTACTGTGCCTTTTAATCGCAAAATTTGTCTTCCATCTGGAATATTAATGTCTACTGTAACCGATTTATTAAATGCGCCTAATGAAGCTGCATTATAAGTTGCTTCTACTGTGCCAGTTTCACCTGGTTTAATTGGTTCTTTTGGATACTTTATATTTGTACATCCACATGATCCTTTAGCATTAGTAATAATTACAGGTTTTTCACCAATATTTTTAACTACAAACGATGCTGTTTGTGGTACTTTATATTTAACCTCCCCCATATCAATAGTAGTGTTTTCCCATTTTACCAAACTTTCACCTGGTGTATCTAATTTATTATTAGTACCTACCGAATTTTCCTGGGCAAAAAGGTAAGCTCCAAAAAATAAAAAACTTAATGTAATTATTGTTCTCATAGTAATTCTTTTTAGTTTTTAAAAATATTATTCAAATTTACGATAAACTTAACTAAAAAGATGTTAATTGAGTTTTAAAAAATGTTAACGAATTGTTAATGCATCTTTATAAATAAAAATTTAGATTTAATTTTAACAAAAAAAGTTGATGAAATCGGGAAATATTAAATTCATTTTATTATTAGGTACAATTACAATTATTGCTATTATAATTATCCAGATTTTCTGGATGAAAACTGCCTGGAATGCCAGTGAAAAACAATTCAATCAAAGTGTTCATATTGCCTTACAAAATGTAGCTAGTAATATTTTCCGATATAATGAAATTGAGCCTCCAGTGGAATACCCTGTAAGCCAGAGGACATCCAATTACTATGTAGTAAACACAAATAGTGAGATTCATCCAGAAATTCTTGAACATTTTCTTATTACTGAATTTAAGGCCCATAATCTGCAAATCGCTTTCGAATATGGTATTTATAATTGTGCTAACGATAAAATGGTTTATGGAAAATATATTAATGCTAATGGAGAATCGCATGAACGAAATCAAATTGATTTGCCTAAATCTGAAGATTTCACCTATTATTTTGGTGTTAACTTTCCCCAAAAAAGTTCTTATATAGTTAATGATATGTCAGTCTGGATAATCTTATCTTCCATACTGCTTATTGTTGTTATTTTTTTATCGTATGCTATGATTATCATTCTTCAGCAAAAAAGATATTCGGAACAACAAAAAGATTTTATCAATAATATGACCCATGAATTTAAAACCCCAATATCGTCCATAAATTTATCAACGAATGTATTATTAAATCCAAAAATTATTGAGGCCCCAACAAGGCTAATTACTTACATTGAATTAATAAAAAAAGAAAATAACAGGTTAAATGAGCAAGTTGAGAAAGTATTAAATATATCGCGAATTGAGAGAAAAGAATTTCAATTGAAAAAAGAAAAATTTAATGCCCAGGAAGTGATTCAGCAGGTTTTTGAAAGTCTATTAATGAATAACTCAAACAACATTAGATGTGATTTTAAAGCAAAAATATCTTTTATTTATGGTGATAAGTTACATTTTACAAATATTTTATTTAACCTCACTGATAATGCTATTAAATATTCAACAAATAATCCAGAAATAATTATTTCCACAAGTAATGAAAAAGATAAATTCATCCTTTCAATAAAAGATAAAGGGATTGGAATGACAAAAGAGCAACAAAAACATGTGTTTAAAAAATTTTACCGGGTTCCTACAGGAAATGTGCATGATGTAAAAGGATTTGGGTTAGGATTATTTTATGTAAAAACTATTTGCAAATTGCATAAATGGAAAATTAAATTAAATAGTGAACTGAATATTGGAACAGAAATTACTATATGTATAAATGTATAATGGACAATATATAATGAATAATGTATAATGTATAATGTATAAAGGACAATGAAATGTTAAATTGTTATATTGATAAAAAATGAGATATTATCCACTTTTCACCATTCACTAATTAACTGTAGACATGAAACAAACAAAAATTCTATATGTTGAAGATGACCCGACCCTATCATATATTACAAAAGAAAACCTCGAAATCGCCGGTTATCTGATAGATCATTTTAACAATGGCATTGATGGTTATACAGCATTTAAAAAGAATAATTATGATATATGTATATTGGATGTGATGTTGCCTCAGCTGGATGGTTTTGAACTGGCTAAAAAAATTAGAAAATTAAATGAAGAAATACCCATCATTTTCTTAACAGCAAAATCGGCTACAGAAGATAAAATTGTTGGATTAAAAACTGGAGCTGATGATTATATTACCAAGCCATATAGCATGGAAGAACTTATTTTGAAAATTGAGGTTTTTTTAAAAAGAAATAAAATCAGCCCTCATTTAAATGAAGCTACTAAATATCAAATTGGCAATTCAGAATTTGATTTGAATAATTTAACAATAACTATTAATAAAAATATTATAAAACTTACTTATAAAGAAGCTGAACTACTAAACATTTTAATAAAAAACCAAAACAAAATTGTTACACGCGAAACAATATTATCTTCTATTTGGGGCAAAAACGATTATTTTTTAGGCCGCAGTTTAGATGTATTTATTACAAGGCTTCGCAAACATTTAAAAAACGATAAAAACCTCTCCATCGATAACATTCATGGAGTTGGATTTAAACTCGTGGTAAAATAGTCTTAATTTAACCATTATTAATTTAACCTGAGTTCAATTTAATAAAACAAGCTAAATAGCTGAATATCAATAACTCCATCTTTTAGGGCGGGGATAAATAATAACCATAACTCCTGAATTTTGAAAAATTTTGTAATTTGATAATAATTTACA
>CAZBZX010000346.1:0-5155 GCA_964496465.1 uncultured Bacteroidales bacterium | reverse complement strand
AAAAACCCGGCAGCGAAAAACCTCCGGGTTTTTTAGTTATTAGTTTTTAGTTGCAAGTTGTTAGGTATTAGCGAAACTAACAACTGTTAACTATCAACTAAACATTCACCTCTACCCACTTACAACTATAAACAATCAACGTCTATAATATATTAAGATAGATTTATTTACAATTTTATGTAGTTTATATACATAAATTAACTGTAAAATTTGTATTTTTATTGAATATAAATTTAACTGCTATGTTTCCAAGATATTATAATAATATTGATGAATGGTTTTTGCCCAACAGGGTTTTAATACTTTATGGCCCAAGAAGAGTAGGAAAAACAACCTTAATAAAACAGTATTTATCAATATGTAACCTCAAATATCGTTATGACAGTGGTGACAATATCAGGGTACAGGAAGTGCTTAATTCTTCTGATTTTGAAAAAATAAGGGAATATGTTGAAGATTATGAACTTATTGTTATTGATGAAGCTCAACAAATTTCAGGAATAGGAAATGCATTAAAAATTATTTCTGATGAGTTTCCTCAAATTAAAGTAATTGTTACTGGGTCATCTTCCTTTAAAATATCCCAAAATACCGGTGAACCTTTAACCGGCCGGAAAAGGGAATTATTTCTTTTTCCACTTTCCCATATTGAATTATCATCATTCCAAACCAGCTATGAATTAAAAGAAAACCTCAATAATTATTTAATATTTGGCTCATATCCGGAGGTGTTATCAAACAATGACAGACAGAATAAATTATTTATTATTAGGGAATTAGCAGACTCATATTTGTTAAAGGATATTTTGAGCTACGAGCAACTGCGTAATCCTTCTTTACTGTTAAAACTTTTAAAAGCCCTTGCCTTTCAGGTTGGGCATCTTGTTTCAATGAACGAATTAGCTGTTAGTTTGGGTATTAATTTGCGTACAGTTGAACGTTATATAAACTTGTTAGAAAAATCCTATGTAATTTTTCGATTGCCTCCGTATAGTAAGAACCTTCGAAAAGAAATAAATTCAAAATCGAAATATTATTTTTATGATAATGGTATTAGAAATGCGATTATTAATCAATTCAATAATCTTAACGACAGGAATGATATTGGACAGCTTTGGGAGAATTTTATAATGGCAGAGAGATTAAAATACAATTCATATAAAGCATTAAATACCAATATGTATTTCTGGCGCACACATTCAGGTGATGAGATTGATTTAATTGAGGAAAAAGATGGAGTATTAAAGGCCTTCGAAATTAAATATTCAAAAGGGGATAAACCAGTCCCTAAAGTTTTTTCTGATAATTATCCCAACTATAGTTACAAAATAATAAATCAAAATAATTATTTAGAAAATATAATATGATAAGAATATATTAGAATTTAAATGCATGGCAACAGAACTCACCGGGTTTTTTAGTTGTTAGTTATTAGTTGCTAGTTGTTAGATAATAGTTAATGGTTAATAGTTGTTAGTTTATAAAGGACTAAGGTCCATGTTTTTTTTATTTATAAGTCCGTTAGCTAAAGCTGAAGGTAGGTAAAGGTTGAAACCAGTGATAATTTATTTTATCTGTAGATTACATATCCATTGCCGTCGACTTTAGTCGACGGATTGAAAAAGCATATAATAACAAGGGCTTTAGCCCATTATTTCGCGGGGTATTTTAATTCCAAATAATATACCTCAATGCACTCCCCTCTTTGCGAGCAAAGCGAGGAGAGAGGGGCTGGGGGTGAGTTTACAAAGGCCGGCAGAATAATTCTCCGGGTTTTTTATTTCACACTATAATTCCGTCATCACAAGCCCATTTTTAGTGGGTGAAGCAATTTGTTTCAGGTAATAGAGTTTACTTCCTCCCGATTTCTCGGGAGTATAAATGACACTACCCTTTTGGCATTCGCAATGATGGGAATTATGAGTTTTTCTTCAGGAATTTTTTTAGGCATAACCGATGTAGGAATAATAAAAGCAGTATGTATTAAGCAAAAATTAACATAACTTTACCAAATACTAATTGAGTGTCAGAATGGATAATATAAAATTATGAGTAATACTAAAATATCCATACGTTTTTTTGATGACCGGGAAGTGCGTGCCTTGTGGGACGAACAAAACAACAAATGGTGGTTTAGTGTTTCGGATATTGTCGCTGTGCTTACTGATCAGGATGACTACACCAAAACCCGCAACTATTGGAAATATCTTAAAGCAAAATTAAAAAAAGAAAAAAATGAGCTGGTTAGTGCTACTACCCAACTCAAACTATTAGCAAAAGACGGTAAACGATATTTAACTGATATGTTGGATTACAAAGGCATTATTGCCTTAGGTAGAGAATTCCCGGGTAAAAAGGCAAATCGGTTTATAGAATGGTTTACATATAGTACTGAAAGTATTGACGGAAAAAGTAAAACAAAAGCGTATGCATTGTTTGATAGTTCTTTTATCAGCAACATCGAAGTTGGCACAACCAAAGGGTTGCAACAAATTCACGCTTATTTATTTGGCGGGTTGTATGATTTCGCAGGACAAATCAGACAAAAAAATATTATTAAAGGTGGTTTTCAATTTGCTGTATCGCAATTTTTAGCTGACACGTTAAAACAAATAGAAGCAATGCCCGAGAACACATTGGAAGATATCGTGAACAAATATGTAGAAATGAACATTGCACACCCTTTTATGGAAGGTAATGGTAGGAGCACCCGGATATGGTTGGATTTGATACTAAAAAAACGCCTCAAAAAATGCGTGGATTGGAGTAAAATAAGCAAGCGGAATTACATGAACGCAATGATACTAAGCCCAAGAAACAGCAATGTGCTAATAACTCTTTTGAATAATGCGCTTACCACCAAGATAAACGATCGTGAAATGTTTATGAAAGGGATTGATTACTCCTATTATTACGAAGAAAATGATTGAGGGAAGCCCTAATAAATGCAGTAGTGCACCGTGATTATTTTCAGAAAGGGAGCAAATATACAAGTATATATTGTTGAAAACGGAGTTGAAATAATAAGCACGAGAAGTTTACCTAAAGGATTAAAAATAGAAGATTTTGGAAAATATATCCTTTTAAGAAATCCTAATATAGTAAATCTTATGCATCGTTTTGATTATATTGAAAAAATGGGTACTGGAATTAAACGGAAAAAGAATTTTTTAGATAATGAGGGTTTATCTCCTGCTGAATTCAATTTTTCAGATTTTGTAACTGTAAAATTTTCTCGTTTACCTTTTAATGATATCACTAGTAATGTTGGAGATAATAGGCGAAATAAAATATTAGAAATAATAAAATAACAGCTAAACAATTAGCTGAAAAACGATTGGTTTCAGGCAGGATAATTAAACGTGATATTGAAAAATTATGAAATTTAAATAAGTTAAAAAGAGCTGGAACTGAAAAACCCGGGTACTGGAAATTAATATAATTTGTGTAATGGATTTCACGATTTCAATATTTAAGGAATTATTATTTACTCTAAAAAAGAAAGGTTATCTATTTCAATCGTTTAAAGATTTCATCCAAAGTCCAAAAGAAGAGACCATCATCCTCCGTCACGATGTGGTTATGTTTGCATGGAGGATTAAATTAAAAATTCATTGTTGCTAATATGCATTAAAAGAGTTATTTTTATTTTTTATTAATTATTTATATGGGTAATTTAGATTTGCTTGAAGAAACATTACTGAAAAAACTAAAAAAACTTAATCCAAATAAGATTATCCTTTTTGGAAGTTATGCATGGGGTAACCCTGGTTCAACCAGCGATATTGATTTGCTTATTGTCACCAACGATCAATTTATGCCTTCTTCTTTTCATGAAAAAAATGTAATTTATTTTAAATGGGCCAGGGCAATAAAAAGCATTGAGAAAGATTATCCTATCGATTTAATTGTGCATACGTTACCGATGCATAAAAAATTTATTGAGTTAAATTCATCGTTTTCAAAAGAAATATTAAATAAAGGTAAAGTGTTGTATGAAAGAAATAACTAAAGAATGGTTGTCTTCAGCAAGTTTTGATCTTGAATTGGTGAATAAAATAATTAAAGAGGAAAATTTAACTCATCTTGCAGCTTTCCATTGTCAGCAATCTATTGAAAAAGCTTGTAAAGCTGTTCTGGAGGAGTATGACGAAGAAATTCCAAAAATTCATAATTTAGCTACACTTATTTCAAAAGTTTCTAAGTTTATAAAAATTGATAGCAATTATTCTATAGTAAAAACCCTTGATCAGCTATATATCGATGCCAGATATCCCGGTTCCCTGGGCTTATTGCCTGATGGAAGGCCAACAATTACTGAATTATCGAATTTATATAACTACACAACTCAATTTTTAAATAATATTTCCTATCAATTAAAATAATAAGTTCTTTTCTAAATAGTAATGAATTTTCATGAACAATGGAAGTAATTCTATATGCACGATATGCCAGTATCTTATTATAAAGTATATTAATTTTATTAATGGATTTCACTATTTCAAAATATAAGAATTTAATAGTCACTCTTAAAAACGCTGGCTATTTTTTTCAATCATTTACAGATTTTCTTCAAAATTCAGAAAATAAATGTATAATTCTACGTCATGATGTAGATTTAAAACCACAAAATTCTTTAATAACTGCTCAAATAGAAAATAAATTAGGTATAAAAGGAAGTTATTATTTTTGTGCAGTTCCTGGGAGTTGGAATGAGAAAAATATTAATCAAATATTTGAATTAGGGCATGAGGTTGGTTATCATTATGAATCATTAACAACTTGTAACGGAGATATCGGGTTAGCAATTAAAGATTTTGAAAAAAATCTTTCAAGGTTAAGAAGCCTGGTTCCTGTTACAACCATATGTATGCATGGTAGCCCAAAAAGTAAATGGGATAGCAAAGTTTTATGGAAAAGCTATGATTATAAAGATTTTGGTATTGTTGGAGAGCCATATTTCGATATTAATTTTAACGAGGTATTTTATTTAACCGATACCGGCCGCCGATGGGATGGGGAAAAGGTAAGTGTGAGGGATAAGGTAATAATGAATAATGGATAATGGACAATGGATAATGGACAATGGATAATGCAGCCATCAACCATCAACCATCCTCCGCCATACTTTCCACTCCACGTTCGATATTATTTC
>CAZBZX010000345.1:0-5164 GCA_964496465.1 uncultured Bacteroidales bacterium | reverse complement strand
AATGAAATCCATTTTAAATCAGTCAGCACATCATTACAATCAATAATTACAGAGGTTGAAAGTCAAAGCAATTTTAAATTCGTTTACAGCTCAAAGAAAATACCTATAAACGAAAATATCGTAATTCCAGATGCTTCCCTTACAATTAATGAATTATTAAATTCATTATCAGAGAATTATAATATCTCAAATCATATTTCAGGTAATCAAATTGTATTATATATCGAACAAAAAGATGATATTTTTAGAATAAGTGGATATGTTGAAGATGCAAAAACAGGTGAACGGTTAATTGCTTGCAATATTTATAACGCTGATTATGATGGTACTATTAGTAATAATTACGGATATTATAGTATTGCCCAATCTTCGGCAAATGCATTAAATTTTAGCTATATAGGTTATCAACCTTATACTTTAAATATTGGCTCCACTAAGGATACCTTTATTAACGTGAAACTTGAACCTTATGTGCTATTGAATGAAGTGCAAATAATAGGAAGGGAAAAAACACTGATTGATGAAACAAATCCGATGAATACCTATTTGCCTTATCAATTAATTGATAATATACCATCTGTTTTTGGTGAGGGCGATATTATGAAAGCCATTCAATTAACACCGGGCACACAATCAGGTTTGGAAAATACAAACGGAATTTCAGTAAGGGGAGGTGGTCCTGGCGAAAATATTATGCTTTTAGATGGAATAAAATTATACCATTATAATCATATGCTGGGAATGCTATCTATTTTTGATAATAATATTATAAAATCCTCAAAAATTATTAAAGGCGGAATGCCAGCTTATTATGGCGGCAGAACTTCTTCATGCATTGATATAAGGCTAAAAGAAGGAAATATGAATGATATGAAAGGCGAGTTAACTGCTGGATTTCCTGCAAACCGGATATATTTGGAAGGCCCGTTGATCAAAAACAAATTATCGTTTCTGGTTTCAGGAAGGGGAACTTATACAAGACTATTATATGTTTTGATGAATGCGTTTAATAATAATAATGAGGAGTATAATTTGTATAAGTTCTATGATTTGACATTTAAAGCAAACTATATCATATCAGATCGTAGCCGCTTATATTTTAGTCATTATTATGGGGTTGATACGTATCATAAATTTCTTGAAAATACCGATCACCTGCAGGATTTGAAATATACTTATAATGATGATTTTAAATGGGGAAACAGGGCTTTTGCTATCCGCTGGAATTATTTAATTACAAAAGAATTATTTTTTGATCTTAGCATTTCAAATAGCAAATCATTTTTCAGGCATCATATTGATAATTCTACTGAAATAGAGTCCGATACTAATAGTCTTGAAAGTTTTATGGACACACTAACATCTGGTATAAATGACTGGACACTTAATATTGCATTCGATCATCATTTACCCTCAAACCATACATTAAAGTATGGGTATAGTTTAACCCGGTATTACCTTGAACCAAATGTTAACGGATTTATTTATAGTGACTTTCAGAATTTTTATACCACTCAAGCTGCATCTGACAAGTTGAATATTATTGCTTATGAAAATTCATTGTTTATAGATGACAATTTTAAAATTGGAAATAAATTTACCATCAATACTGGATTACGTGTTCCGTTTTTTTATGCCGAGGAGAAATTATATTTAAAAGCTGAGCCCAGAATTTCATCCACTTACGATTTATCCCAAAAGCTGACCATAATAAGCTCAGCCACCAGGCAATACCAGTTTATTCATTTATTAAATTATACAAATCTCATTCTTCCAACTGATTTATGGGTAAACAGCAATGCAAAAGTAGAACCATCATGGGCCGATCAAATCACATTAGGATTTATAAATGTATTTAATGATAATTATACATTACAAGTTGAAGGATATTATAAGAAGCAAAACAACCTGATTACTTTTACTGATGGGCCAAAATTTTTAAGCATGAATTTAAACTGGCAGGATAAGGTCGAAAATGGAGAAGGTCAGAACTATGGGCTCGAATTTTTATTTCAAAAAATAGATGGAAAGTTTACAGGTTGGGTAAGCTATACTCTATCTCATGCTGAAAGAAAATATGGGAATATAAATTATGGCAACTCTTTTGTATTTAAGTATGATAAACCACATATTTTAAATGTTGTGGTGAATTATAAAGTGAAGGATAATATGGAAGCCGGGGCTACCTGGATTTTTACTTCAGGATTACCTTATACCTCTAGTCAAGCATCTTATCAGTCAGCTATTGATGATTACAGCTATGAAATATTTAATCAAGTTGAGCATCAATTTAAGGTCGATTATGTGAATGAAAAGCTTAATATGAGAATGATTCCTTATCACAGGCTTGATGTTTCGTTAAAAATGCAAAAACAAGTTAAAACATACCTGGCAGATTTAAAAATTGGTGTTTATAATGCCTATAACAGGCATAATCCTATTTATTTTTTTGCAGAAAATGAAGAAATGCATAAAATAAGCGTTTTTCCAATTATGCCTTTTATACAGTTGAAAATAAAATTTGATGTTAATAGATTCAATAAAAAGAATGACAATTAGAATAAATTACATATGGTTATTGAGTGTGTTGTTCTGCATTTTTATGTTGGCATGCGATGAGGTAATTGAAGATTATAACTTTCCTGCCACTGATAAAAAGTTGGTTGTAAACAGCCTTTTTAATCAAGACAGTGTATTTAGTGTAAAGGTGAGTCAGACTTACCCTTATTATGATAAAGACCCGCTTCGGTATATTTATATTGAGGATGCAACAGTTGATTTGTATATAAATGATACTTATTATGAGACCTTAGCCAGAATGTATGAAGGGAAATACAGATCGGAAAATTACTTTCCTGAAACAGGAAATGTTTACAAAATTGTTGTAAATGCAGGCGGGTTTGATACAGTCCAAGCCCAGAGTTATATTCCTGAAACGGTTGATATTACTATTGATTCTTTATATCCTGCCACTATTGACAATAAAGAATACATTGCTTGTGAGTTGATGATTGATGATCCTGCAGAAAACAATTATTATTATTTAACATCAAACATTGATCCTGATTATTTCCGATCAAAAATAAAACCATATGATAAATATAATTATTGGGTTGATGATGAGAAAATAGGAAAATGGTCATCAGAAGAGGAGGAAATACCTGAGATATTTGTTTTCTCTGATGAATATTTTAATAATTCCGAATTTAAATTTATTCTTTATGGTTCGCCCTTATATACCTCTGAAAATGCATTAAAAGTATTTTTTTCATTGTATAGCATTACAGAGGATCTTTATAACTATATAAAAACAATGAATAATCAGAATCATACTGCAAAAAGTAATTTAGTTGATATTACTCCTGTTTTTAACAATATTGAGAATGGATTGGGAATTTTTTCGGGGTATAATGTAAAGCAAGACTCTTTTTTTTTTGAAGGAACAGAAACCGAAATTTTATATTATGGAGAGGCAAGTTATAATAACAAGAATTATGGAATTAATGAAGTAAAATATCTTCCAAATGAGGATAATGACAATTTTGAATTAAGTATTGGAAATATTATTATTTATATTGATAGTAAAACCAGTACATTAAAAAGCAATGGTTTAATGCTTTCTCTAATCATGGCTTCAGGATCAGGTGATATCATTGAAAATGGTGTTTATGAACTCAATTCTTCAGCTGCTAATTCTGTTATATCTGGTGAATCAAGAATTAGTGAACAAACTGAAGAAATATTTCCTGACCCAATTACAATTTTATCCGGACGTATTGAAATCATCAATTTTTATCATGATGATTATAACAATGAGGATATCATTGAATTGGATTTTAATTTTACATTAACAAACAATATTAGTATTACTGGAAATTATGAAGGGCCGTTAACTATAGTTGACTAGATTAACTCGTTTATTACTAATGAAAAAGGATAAATTAAAATATTGGATTTTTGTAGTTTTACTGATGGTATTATTTACAAATTGTAAAAATGATGAAATGATTAATCTGGACGATGTAGTTGATTATGATAAATATTTTGATACAAGGGGATATGTTGAATTGAACAATGCTGAGTATCAACTCAATTATGGAGCCATTTCTTTAGTAAATAGTACAAAAAATACCAATTCTTTTAAATTAATACTATTTGATATTAATATTTTTGCAGAATTGATAGAGAATGAGACTGATTTACTTATAAGGACCCCATATACAGAAATTGAAATGGAAATTGTAACACCTTCCACGAATGATTTTCCTGAAGGGGAATATGTTTACTCTTCTTCAAAAGTTAAACAACCATTAACATTTATAAATTCAAAATTTAGTATAAGTGAAAAAAGTGGCTCGAATAATTATATTGGAACTTATTTAATTACAGAGGGCAACATTACAATAAATGCTGTAAATGAATATCCTTTTCCAGGATATGCATCCATAATGATTAATGCAACTTTTAGTTTTGTTTTAGAAAATAGCGATACCATTCAAGGAGAATATATAGGAAGAGTTATAAAGTAAATTATAATTAATGAGAATTATATATAAGATATTATTTTTTCAATTGCTATTAACAGGCTGCTTTAAAACTGAAATACCCAAGCTTGATAACATGGAATTTTATGAAGGATATACTTTTTATTCTATATCAGCCAGTGCATTAAGAATCAGGGATCATAAAACCATTTCACTTAAGATTAAGTCTGATGAGGGAACAACAGGAATTTCTATTTCAATATTAGTAAATGAGTATACGGACGCATTTCATTATAAAATTCTTACCGACTCAATGCTATATAATCACGAAAAAGTTAAATTCATTTATATTTCAGATAATTATTACGAATCAGTTGATGGAAATCTATTAATTTATAGTGATGATGATAAGACCATAAGAGGAGAATTTGAATTTACTGCGCAAAATGTATACAACTCCAATGATATAATTAACATTACAGAAGGAAATATTGAAATTGACTATTCAGAATCAGTTGCCATTGAGAGGAATTATTGATTGTACAGATTTTTCATATGCTAGCTTGTGCGTTTTTAATTCACCCCCTTTCCCATAAACTATACAGCCCACTCCCTCCCGAAAAATTTCAGCGATTTTGCTGAAGGTATTTATTTTAGTCGCACCCCTATTTAAATTTAAA
>CAZBZX010000344.1:0-5194 GCA_964496465.1 uncultured Bacteroidales bacterium | reverse complement strand
AAGGTTTTTTGTGTTTCAGGTTCCAGCTCGAGGTTTCCGATTTCATAATTTGTTGAAAATCCTGAATATCCTTTAAATGGAAAATATACTCCATTTGTCCAGCCATCTCTCATTCCCCCCAAACTATAACCTGTGTTGGTGCTATAAACCCTTGCACTATTTGCTGTTTTTCCATATGATGTCCTGATTTTACCATAAGGTAATAAATTATTATCCTTTAGCCCGGCCAGTTCAGTAAAAATAAAGCCAAGACTAATTGAAGGATAGAAAAAATAATTTTTTCCATCAGGTAATGTGGTTGACCATTCTTCACGACCAGTGATGTTTGCAAATAACATGTTATTATATGATAAACTTAATTCACTGAATGTGCCAGCTGTCCTGCTTTTTTGCGATCCTTCATATGATATGGTATTATTGGAATTTGAAATATTTGCCCAATTATACATCTCTAATGGTTCGCCAACTCCCGTTAATCTTTTCCAGCTATATTCATATATGTTTTGTCCGATTAATAAATTTACGTCAAGAATTTCATTGTATGTTTTGCTAAAATTAACCATCAAGTTAGCTTCTAAGTTGCGGCTAAAAAAATGACGTTTTGTAATACTCCCGTTAGGGTGGGCATTTGATCCTATTTCAAAGTAATCAATCAGTTCCTGATGATGCCAGTCATTACCCA
Source organism: uncultured Bacteroidales bacterium (assembly GCA_964496465.1). Classification (GTDB taxonomy): domain Bacteria; phylum Bacteroidota; class Bacteroidia; order Bacteroidales; family CAYFUP01; genus CAZBZX01. The sequence continues at coordinate 4,512 of CAZBZX010000344.1, read as the reverse complement.
TTTTATAAATTACATTAAACCATGATACTGGTTCATATCTAAATTCTATATTACCTATCATTCTGTTGGTATAATCTTTAAAATAGATATTATTGATAATCCAGTAGGGATTGTCAAAACCACTTGGTCGTTCACCCTGGAAATCTCTTTGACTGCCATCTTCAAACTGGTAACCAAAAGAATTATCAAAATTTATTGGTGTTCGAAGTAAACCAACCATTAAGCCTGATAAATTACTCCCCTGCTGTATACGATTACCTGAATTTTGTAAATAGTTTACTGAGACGGTTGAATTGAAATTCTCAAATATTTCTGAAGATGCAGTGATTTTTGCATTGTTTTTTATATATTTATTATTAGGAACAATTCCATCAATATTTGTATTCGAATAAGATAAATAGTAGGTACTTTTTTCATTCCCAGCTGATAAATTAACCGAATTAAATAATGTAATACCTGTTTGGAAAAAGTCATAAGGATCGTATGTTTTAATTTCCCCACCTGACATGGACGGATCGTACGAAAAATATCTGCTATCTAAAGAAGTGGTTCCATTATACTCAGGCTTATAAACAATCCTTCCATTTGGGTCCCATTTTTGCATATAAATATTCATAGAATCATAATAACCTGATCCCCTGTATGGTTCATCGAAAGGAATAAAATCCGGATCCCAGGTATAAGTTAGACTATCTTTGTCCGGTCCCCATGACAGATCACGGAAAAAGCTAGGGCCGTCAGGCGCCCCAATCCTGCTATACTGGTCATTTAACCATTCGTCAGCATAATAATATGATCCCTGTACATATTTATCCTGTAATTCTGGTACTTGTGAAATTTTACTAAATGAAACAGAGGAATGAACATTCACATGAATTTGTCCGTCTTTTGATTTTTCTCCTTTTTTTGTTGTAATTACAACTACTCCATTTGCAGCTCTCATACCATAAAGTGCTGATGCTGCACCACCTTTTAACACAGATACATTCTCTATATCATCGGGGTTTAAATCACCAATTCTATCTGAAGTAGCTACACCGTCTGTTCCATATTCACCACCACCAGCATCTATTGGTACTCCATCAATAACAAATAATGGCCTGTTGCTCCTGGTTATTGAAGCTGAACCCCTAATTTCAATAAAGGTAGAAGCCCCGGCAGCTCCAGATGAGCTGGAAATATTTACACCAGCAACTTTACCTGCTAAAGAGTTTATTATATTATCATTATTTGATCGTCCAATTTGTTCGCTCTCCACATCCTGAACAGCATAACCAAGTGCTTTTTTTGCTCTTTTAATACCAATGGCGGTAACAACTACTTCTTCCACTTCCAGCACATCTGGTTGCAAGGTAGTACTTATGTTTGTTTGGTCACCAATTGGGATTTCCTGTGTTAATAAACCAACAAAGCTAATTTGTAATATTTCAGCTTCTTCAGGAACTTTTAATGTATAATTACCATCGAAATCAGTAATGGTACCAATTGTTGTTCCTTTTACAATAACAGTAGCGCCAATTAATGGTAAATTATCTTCGCCACTAATTATTGTTCCTGTAATTGTTTTATCCTGCGATTTTATTGATAGTAAGGGTATAAAAACTATCAGAAAAAGGAAAATAAATTTTCTCATATACTAGGTTTTAGGTTTAAACAAAAGATGATTATAACAAATAGTAAATAATCAAAAATAAAAATAAGAAATATTTTGGATTGTTTGAAGATATAACTATTTAAATAAAGAAAACTTTTAAATTTGTTGAAACAAGCATTAAAAAAATCATCATTATTTACACAAACAAGTATGATTATTTTTTTAATGCGGTTCTCCCGCAAAAGCGGGACAAGCTATACGGCATTAAAAAATAAACGTATGAAAAATATAATATCTTAGTTTTGATTAAATAATTTACACTGAATTATATAAAGTATTTTATCTTTGTTATTCATTTAAAAAAAAGTTAAATAACGTGAGTTGGATATAAGTGTATTTAACAAATTTGCTGAAAACCAGTTTTACCCCTTACCCTAAAGGGGGACTAATTTTTAGCAACTTCACCCTTCAGGGTCTGGGGCAGAAAAGTTGATAAAAATGATTTTTTATATCCAACTCACGTTAAATAATAATTATATCAATAAATTTTAATTATATGAACGGACGTAAAAGAACCTTAATATTATTTCTTGTTTTTATCCTTTTTTATAATAATATTAATTCCCAGGTAGTTTTACCTGATGATATGCCTGAGTTTAAAATTTCACAATCTAACTGTCCTGAGGAAGGGTATTTATTTTTAGTATTACGCCCACTTGTTATTAAAGACCCTGCTTATTTATTAATAATGGATAACTATGGAACGCCAGTTTTTTACCGGTATATGCCAAAAGAATCTGGTAATTTTGTGATTCAGCCAAATAAATTGCTTTCATATAGGGGACAAGATAGCATTCAATATAAGTTTTTTATAATGGATAGCTCATATAATACGATCGATACAATTTCAATGAAAGATTATGTATTGGATAATCATGATTTTATTGCACTTGAAAATGGTAATTTTTTAATATTTGGTGCAGATATTCGAACTATTGATATGAGCCTTGTTGTTGAAGGTGGACAGGCTAATGCGTCTGTCTCTGGGTGTGTTATTCAGGAATTAAATCCTGATAAAGAAGTTGTATTTGAGTGGAACAGCTGGGACCATTTTCAAATTACCGATACCTATAAAGACCTTACCAAATCATCCATTGATGTTGTGCACCCAAACGCCCTGGCTATTGATTTGGATGGTAATATTTTACTGGTTGGCAGGGAATTAAATGAATTAACAAAAATTAACCGGCAAACCGGTGAGGTAATTTGGCGACTTGGTGGAAAAAATAATCAATTTACTTTTGCTGATTCCTCTGATATGTTTTTATATCCTCATGATATAAGGGTTATGCCCAATGGACATTATACATTATTTGATAATGGTAAAACACGTAAACCATTATATACAAGAGCAGTTGAATATGCCATTGATACAAATACCATGACAATAGAATTGGTTTGGGAATATGATGCAAATAAGGAAGTTTATGCAAAATCAGGGGGAAGCCATATGCGTTTACCTAATGGGAATTCATTAATTGGGTATGGCGGACAAGTAAGTAAACCATCAGTTATTGAAGTACATCCCGATGGGAGTAAGGCTTTACAAATTGATTTTGTTGGAGACTTTTGCTCACCTGCTGCATTTAAGGCACCATGGAAAACTAATTTTTTCGAAACATCTGTTGAGAGTATTGACTTTGGAACATATGAATACATGGAAATGCAGTATATTTTAAAACTGAAAAATAATTCTGATAAACCTCTTAATATCACCAGTGTTACTTCTATGACTAGTTATTTTTATGTAAAAGCAACTTTTCCATTAACGATTCCATCTGATGGTGAAATAAATTTATCTGTTTATTTTGATGCTTCTGAATCGAATACAGGATATTTAGAAGATATATTAACAATTAATTCCGACATAAATTCTGACACGCTTGTACAAAGAGTTGCCAGGCAGGTAAAATTATATGGCCGATACGAGGATACATTCCCTCCGAATGTTATTGTTGATTTAAACGGTAAAGAAAATTTGCCACTGGATACATTTATAACTATTTCATTTGATGAAAAGGTTAGGTTATTTGATGATAGAGAATTGGATCATTTGAATATAGATGAATTTATTGAATTCAAATATAATTCTGCTGATGGGGAGGATGTTGGTTTTGATGCAGTTGTGAATACCGAGAAAAATACTTTTTATATATTTCCGGATGAAAATATGATAAGTGATACTACTTATTATATTGGCGTAATAAATGTAATTGAAGATTATTCAGATAATATATTTGAGGGTATATCTGCTTCTTTTAATACATTAGATTTAACTTCACCAAAATCCGTTATAAATCCATCTGATGGTGAAATAAATGTTGATGTGCATGCAAATATTATAATTTCTTTTAATGAACCAGTAAGAAAAAGTGACAGCATTGAATTAACTAAGGAAAATATTACTTCGTTTGTTTTTCTCAAAGAGAAGGATGCAAATGGACAAGATATTCCATACGATGCTTTAATTAATGATTTAAAAACTCAAATTACAATTTCCCCACAAGACCAATTATTACCAGAAACGACATATTATTTTGTTATAAATGTAAATATTTCTGATTATTATGGAAATGAGTTGGATACAATTAAAATAACATTTGAAACAGGTCGTATAGATAATATTAATAAAACTAATGAAAATGAATTAGTTATATATCCAAATCCGTCAGATGGAATATTTCATATAAGTTTAAATAATGAAATGCATATTGCCAGAATATTAAGCATTGATGGAAAAACTATTGAGTTATTATTAATTGATAATTTAAACGAATTTGATATTAATTTATCAAAATTTCCTGATAATACCTATATTTTAGAAATTTCAGATAACCTGAATCAATTATCAGAAATTA
>CAZBZX010000343.1:0-5205 GCA_964496465.1 uncultured Bacteroidales bacterium | reverse complement strand
GTGGCACAATCACGAGGCTTGCCGATACGAGTCCAAGCGAGGCGCTCTTCCTTCGGTCCAACTTCTGGAGACCCCAGAAGATGACAGCGGAGAAAACAGCAATCGTCGAAACCCACACGCTTGCGGGGAGGGCAGTGTCCAACCACCCCAGGCCCCAGGTTCCAAGCGCGCCGGACCAGAGGTGCGGCAGGAGGATGAGGTTGGAGAACGTTAGTGCCAAGACGCCGTCGGTCGACGCATCGACGGGTCCTGTCCCAGGATTCAGCACGGCTGATTGGCCCGCCATGAGGAAGAAGATCGCCGCGACGAGGACGAGAGAGACAGGAAGTATCCCGGCTCGATAGAACCACGAGGATCGTTTGACGACCAGGACCGCGACAACAACCACCGCTAATGCGCTATACGCCGCCGCATCCGCCCTCGCCCCTGCCGCAACGACCGTCATCAACACCGCGATCACTCCGAACGTGATTCGCTTGCGTCGGGAAGGCTCGGTCCAGTAGCCGTGAATCGCGACCCATAGCGTCATGGCCGAGATCACGGCCCAACTGCTGGGGTTGATACTGGGGATGAGGAACATGCCCAAAGGCACGATCGTGATGAGCCCGCCCCAAATCAGCGGTCCGCGGCGCCCGGGCGCAAGGAGGAAGAACAGGGTGGAGGCAATCGCAACAAAAACGAGGGCGTTGAACGCCCGCATGAGGAGCACGGACGTGCCGACCTGCGGTCCGGCGAAGAGGCTCATCGTTCCGTAGAACACCGGTGGGTAGCCTGCGATAAAGTTTCCACGATCGGTATCGGCCATTTTGCTTGACAGATCGTTGACGCACTCTGCGCTAGCCTCGGGCCGGTAGTTGTAGCAGGCCGCTCCGACCAAAGTCTCTGGTACTCGCCGTTCGTCGGCATGATCTCCGACCTCGCAGAGTCCTGCACGTATGCCCGTGCCGCACCAGATGCTTACGAGGTGGTAGTCCTCATCTGGGCTTGCTCCAATGGGCGACGCAAATGCCCAACCCAAGAGCGCAATGAATAGGGACATCGGCACAATCGTCATGAGAAGAACGCGCTTGATACGCCGTCTCCCGTCCATGTGACCTCCTGTCGGTCCAGACCGACGCATGTGAGCGTTCATCAATCAAGTCACCACAGTAGTTGGAATTCGATCACGACGCCCCGATCGTGCGTGTCGGCGCGGACCGTCTACGATCGACTCTTGACGAGGAAGAGCGTTTGACGTGAGGAGAAGCAGGTGGTGAACCCGAGTGGCCGAGGTTCGACGAGCGTCCTTTCGGTAGTGATTCCATCGCATAACTCCGCCTCATGGTTGCCTTCGACGATCGAGGCACTTTCTCGCGCTCTTGTTCCGACGCAGTGGAAGGTCGAGATCATCGTGGTTGACGATGGGTCGACGGACGACTCCCTCGCGACCCTTGAGGCGTTGCGCGCGTCGCTACCCTTCCCGCTCCGAGTAATTACGCAGGAGAACAAGGGAACCTTCATCGCGGTGTGGGAAGGAGTTCGGAACGCCGAGAGCGAGGAGGTGTTCATCCTCAACTCCCGTCTGCTCGTGCACGAGCACGCGTTCGAGTACGTTCGGGAGCATCGTCTCGATGTCCCACCGGGGCAACCATGGAATGGTCATGTCGTGACTGATCCGACCGCACCGTTGATCGGACAGTTTTGGTCCGTTCCGACTTATGTGTTCTGGGGTGAGTATCTCGCCGATCCTCGCCCGATGTTGATCACATCGGACAATTTCGATCGAGTTCCCAAGGGCACTGGCTTCTTCCTCGTGAGCAAGCTCCTGTTTGAGGAGGCGTGTCTCGAGGCGTGGCCGGAGGGGGATGCCGTCTTGACATCGGACGACACCAAGTTGCTCAGATTTATCGTGAAGAAGTCCCCCATCCGATTGGAGCCGGGATTCTCCGGAACGTACCGCCCTCGCGCCAACCTTAAGGGTTTCCTCTCCCACGCGTGGCATCGGGGAACGCTGTTTGTGGATAGTTACGCCGGAACGGGCGCCGGGAGGAATGCGGTGCTTCTCGCGCTCGCGACTCTCCCGCTTCTCACCGTTCCGCTGTTGGCCACTCTCGTCGTATTGGGTCAGTGGTTGGCAATCGGAATCGGGATTGCGCTGCTCACTGCTGCCTTGCTCGTTCCGTTGGTGATCGCTGCGGTACGCAAATGCCCACGGCGGGCGCTCCTCTCTTACTGTGTGCTTGTGGTGCCCTTCGGGTTCGCGTTTTCTGCGGGCCTCTTGAGGGGGGTCGTTGTTCACCGGAGACTGCTCTCACGAAAGGCTCGCGCGACCCAAAACAGGGGAGCGCAACCGTGATCGTCTTTGTCTACGGGACCACGGCGGAAGCGATCAAGATCGCACCCGTTGCTCGACGCCTCGAGGCACGAGGGATTCCATACGAGAGTTGGCTCACGTATCAGCACACGACCGCGCTACGGGACATCCTCCCCGAGTTGGGCATCAAGGAGCCGACGAGGGAAATCGCCAATGGACGCGACGGCGAGCCCTTAAGACGGTCGAGGGACGTAGTTCGATGGTTGATGAGCGTCATGAAGTGGATTAGGCGAAACGTCAGGAGTCTGCGGAAGACCCTCCCGACTGATTCGGTCATCGTGGTTCAGGGTGACACCCTCACAACGGTCATCGGCGCACATATCGCGAGACGGTTGAGACTCCCCTGCGCGCATATCGAGGCTGGCCTACGGTCGGGAAACTGGCGCCATCCGTTCCCGGAAGAACTCGACCGCCGAATCGCGGGCAGGCTCGCCACCATTCACTACGTGTCGACAGAGGAGGCAAGGGCGAATCTTTCGTCACGAAAGACAGTCGTGTGCACGCACGGCAACACGGTGATCGACGCCGTGCTCGATCAAGGGAACGAAGGCGGGGAGGAAGGTGATCCCTTTGGGGTGGTGCTTCTCCATCGATTCGAGTTCATCTCGAACCCTCAGTTGGTCGACGAGACTTTTACTATCTTGGTCGCCGAGAGTCCCTGCCCTCTGAAACTCATGGTCGATGCCTACTCGGAACGAGGTCTCGAAGAGACTCTGGCGAAGTACGGCCGGGAGATACTCGAACCGCAGGCCAAACTGAGCCATCGGGAGTTCATCGGGATGCTGAGGAGCGCGGAGTTTGTTGTGACGGACTCTGGGGGGATCCAGGCTGAGGCCGCGCTGATTGGAGTACCAACCCTCATCCACCGTAAGACAACCGAACAGGAAGAGGGAGTGGGCGAGAACGTCGTCCTCTCCGAATGGAAGACCGAACGACTGTCCCGCTTCTTGCGAGACTTCGCGACGTACCGCCGAAGCCCAGGGCGACCTCTCAAGTCGCCGTCGGACCTTATTGTTGAGGATTTGATCGCCCGTGGCCTTGCTCGGTGATTCTCTCGTTCCGCCCGAACCTGCGGCCGAATCGGTGCGGGTGAAGGGCGGTGCAGATCTCTTTGCGCGTCACGGCAAGGCTCTACTAGAAATCGCTTTCGTAAGCGCGTTGGGAATCCTCGCTACTGCTGGGTTCCAGGTGGTGACGACGCGTGGGCTGGGCCCCGAGTCCTTCGGTCTACTCGCCTCGTTTCTCGCGCTCTTGAACGTCGCCGCGATCGGCAGCGCTGCTCTGCGCAACTCGGTCGCCGTCAACGTTGCGGCGTCTCCTACGGTTCCTGCACCCCGCGCGCGGCGATTCGATAGCTCGCTCATTGAGGCGCTGTCGCTGGGAGGCGCTTGCACCGTTGGGATTCTTCTCGCGTCGCCGTGGATCGCGTCGTCTGTGCATTCCGGAGTCATCGCGCCAATCATTGCGGCCGTCGTGATGGTGCCCTACTTCCTGTTCGCGCGAGCCGTCGGCTTCCTTCAGGGTCGGCGCAATACACGTTCCGTCGTCTGGTGGACCACAGGCTCGCAACTTGCCCAATTCGTCCTCGCCAGCGTTGTGCTGTGGTTGGGCTTTGGCGTTATCGGGATCCTGCTCATTCATGTGGTGACGATCGGAGGTGCCACCCTTGGATCGATGTGCCAGACACGGAAGATGACGCTGAGCGTTGCTAGCAGACCCTTCTCTTCCACCAGCACCGTGGTCCTCTTGCTAACCATTTCCTTCGCGTGGGTCACCAACGTTGATGTGATATTAGTTCGGTCCGGAGCACCTGAACTCTCCGTTGGCACGTATGCGGCCGCCGCCTTGCTCGTCAAGACCACGCTCATTCTGCCTGCGACGCTCTCTCTCTACTTGCTGCCTCGGTTCGTTGGCAGCCGAACGAACGCGCCGATGAGCAGGCTTGGTGTCAATCTAGCGCTGGCCGTCACCGCCGCGGGGGGACTTGTCATCCTCGCAGTATTCGCCCTCGCGGGTGGCTCTATCGTAAATGTGCTCTTTGGGCCGGGATACGAGGGCACCATCGCACTATTGCCATGGATGGCATTGACTTGGGTTCCTTGGGCGATGACTCAGGCGATTCTCGTCCGGATCACAGCCTTCGCGTCTAGAGCGGGGCTTGCGGTCCTTCTTGTCGCGGCGGCGACGCAGTGGATCGGCGCGACTATTGTTCTCCCCGACGTTATGGCGATGATCGCCCTCAACGGGTCGATCGGAGTGGCCACCCTGTGTCTCCTCTTTACGATCCATATCCGGGCGGCGCGATCGACAGCGGAGTCATCCACGTTGCGTACCTCCGACTAGTTGTCCTCCTGATCGGGATCGGACTCGGTCGCTTGAAGACGGAGTTCCATGAGAGCAATGCGCTCGGCGAGGGTGCGGGTCTTGTTCTCCAGTGTCGTGAGTTCCGCGCTGTGCTGCAGGCTCACGAGGAACAGAATGGCGATCGAGACAAAGAAGACGAGGTTGGCTGGAAGCCCAATCCCTATGGCCGAGGCTGCCCAGGCAAGGGTGTTGGGAAAGATGCCCGCGATGAGCGCGAGGGTTCCGGCGAATAGCCACCAGACAGCGTGGCGTTCGCGGAGTCGTCGCCTACGGAGTAGTTCGACGACGGCAATGAGTACAAGGGCAGCGGCCGCGATGCCGAAGAAGTAACTTCCAATGCTCATGGCTGAGCCTCCACGCGGTAACTCATGGAGGGGCGGACGAAGGCGAAAACGAGAGCGATGGCAGCCCGCCCCAGGTATGCCGCGGCTTTGAGAGGGTTGTGAGAGGACACTCCAACCGTGCGTGATCGCATGGCGACCGGAACC
>CAZBZX010000342.1:0-5212 GCA_964496465.1 uncultured Bacteroidales bacterium | reverse complement strand
AGAATTTAAAATTGTTTTAAACTCTTCTTCATCCTGACAAAAGGAGGTTATAGTTAAAGTAAATGCTAAAATTAAAAATGCTATTTTTTTCATTTCTGTTTTTTTAATTATTAAACTTTGATATTAACGACAATAAAAAAAAATTAGGGTTGCATATAAAAATTAACATTTACAATATTGAAATCTTATAAACTATACAACCTCTTTTCCAAAAGGCGTTATAGCCAAACCTGCTAATTTAAAATGTTGCCGGGCAAAGGGTATTCCAATAATTGTTATAAATAATAGTATTCCAAACAGAACGTGAGTTAAGCTTATCCAGATTCCCCCTATTAAAATCCAAATAATATTCATTATAGTTGTTAGGCAACCATAATTTTGTTTATTATTTTTTATTTCACTCCCAAAAGGCCATAATGCCAATAAACCAAGTTTAAATGTTTGAATACCAAAAGGAATTCCAACTATTGTAATAATTAAAAGAAAGCTTGCGACGAAATATTCAATTGCAATAAAAATACCACCAAATAAAAGCCAAATAATGTTTCCAAGAAGTTTCATGTTATATGTTTGAGGTTTAAAGTTAAAAGTTTAAAGTTCAATGTTAGATACCTAATACTGATTACATATTACTGTTTTCTGACATCACTTTTCTTCTTTATAAAACAACTGATAATAATTCATTCCAGTTTTTTCGTCATAGCCTTTAATAATGTATTCCCGCTTACCATGAACATAAATATGGAAATTTTTATCTAATTTAATCACACTTTTAAAAACCTTTGAGTTCAGCTTCACTGCTGACTCAGATATTTCAAACCTTTCAGGCATTTTAATATCAAAATTATTTTCAAATTCAGCTTTATAGTTATTAAAATCTTCTTTGAGTTCTGATTCCTGTAGTACTTCATCGGCAAACTCTCCCACACTAAAAGACTCTTTTTCCTTTAAAAATTTTACCGATCTATTTAATAAATCAGCCTGATCGGCTTTTGTTATATTATATTCTTCAGGTAAATGTTCGGTAAAAAAGCTTTTACATAATGTCATTGTATTTTGAGTAAAATAAAAATCATCTTTTCGTTGTACAATTTGTAGAAATTCATCTTTCCAGTATTGAGCCTCACTCCCCCTATTTAAATTATCAATTATACATAATTTATACCCATGTTCCTTTTCTGTATTAAAAATCAAGCAACCCTTATCAAGTTTATTAATATTAATCCCATCATCTGTTTGAATCTCAAAATTATCATCCCTGGAATGAATTCTTAAATACTTTTCCTTTATTTCTGACTTAAAAATACCAATGGCATCAACTGTTTCATCTTCAATAAGGCATTCATTAAAGTATACAATACATAATTCCCCTTGTTTAATTTTTGGGTGTACAGAAAATTCATATAACCTTTCAGCAATTTCAATAGATTTATCAAATAAAACCCCAGGAGAATCAAAAATATCCTGTGCGATAGAATACATTTTATTATTCGTCAATTCATTTTCACTATTAAAATTATAAAATTCGTTAACCTTAAATGACGAAATAAAATAAGAAATTAAAATTTGGTTAATTTCTTCGTTTGTTGTTAATAAGGACTTTGAAAATTGAATTCCTTCATCATTCAACTTATTTCCAACTCGGTGTATAGCTAATGATTCTATCTTGGTGAGTTCTGGATTTATCATATCGGAATTATTTTATTCAAATATAAAAATTTACATGGATAAAAGTAGAATGAATAGAAATGAATCAATATTGAAAATAAAAAAATAAATACTTATATTTCTTTTTATTTTGAACATATGTTCATTATATTTGAATTAAATTTTATCCATGGCCCGACCGAGAAATAATAGTACAGTTCAAATACCCCCTAGAGTTAAGGGATTTATTCCTATTGGATACTATGCTGATGAAACCGATCCAATACATTTAAATATTGAAGAATTTGAATCAATCCGATTACTTGATTATGAGGACCAGGATCAAATAAATGCTGCTAATATTATGGGAATTTCAAGACCAACTTTGACTAGAATATATGAACGAGCAAGAAAAAAAATAGCCACCGCATTAACTGAATCGCACCAAATCCTTATTGAAGGTGGAAAAGCAATATTTAATGGTGATTGGCAACTTTGTTTAAAATGCAATTGCAAATTCAACAATCCATTAAATACTCTTTTAAATAAATGCCCATTATGCTCATCAGATGAAATTGAACAAATAATGAACAAATGAATGTAGCAGTGCCAATAACCACAAATTCGAATAACTCCGAAATTTCAATTCGATTTGCAAGAAGCGAATATTATGCCATCATAAATAAAAGTTCCAAAATAATCGAAATAATCTCAAATCCATATATAAATGAACAATTAGGTGCTGGTAAAAAATTAGTTCAGCATCTAATCCAAGAATATAAAATTGATACAATAATTGCCTTTGAATTAGGATTAAAAGTTCAGCAAATGGCTGCGGATAATAAGCTTCAGCTTATTATCATTCATAAAAAGAACCAAACTCTTAAACAAATATTGAAATTAATGAACCTAAAATCATAAAATCATGGCACATTTAGATCATAAAGGACCAGAAGGTAAGGGTCCGAAAACAGGAAGAAAACTAGGATTATGTAAAAAAGAACCAAACGAAAAAAATGAATATGGATTAGGAAATGGTATGTGCAAGCATCGAAAAAACCCTGCTCAAATAAATAAAGGAAAAGGAAAAAGGCTACAAGCTGGTAAATTGAGTTAAAATGCGCATTATTACATTAATAGAAAACCTTGTTTACGATAAAAATCTCGTTGCTGAGCATGGATTATCAATGTATATTGAAAACAATAATATTAAAATTCTTTTTGATACTGGGCAAACTAAAAACTTTATTAATAACTCGGTGAACTTGGGAATTGATCTATCAGAAATTGATTTTGTTATCATCTCTCATGGACATTATGATCATACAGGAGGCTTAAATAAATTTCTAACATTAAATAAAAAAGCAAAAGTTATACTAAAGCCAGCAGCATTAATCCCTAAGTATCATGGCAACAACTATATTGGTATACCAGAAAATTTAAATATACCCAAAAATCGTTTAACATTAATCAGATCAGATTATAAGATCACAAATAATATCCATATTTTTTCTGATATTAATATATACTATCTAATTGACTTACATTATGAAAAGTTCTTTACAAAATCAAATAATAGTATTGAGCCCGATCATTTTAAAGATGAACTTTTCATATGTATTGAACACAACAATGAAATTATAATTATTAGTAGTTGCTCTCACAATGGCATTACTAATATTATTGAAAACGTCAGGCGATCTATTAATTTGCCTATAAAATTAGTTCTAGGTGGTTTTCATATCAACCATGCATCACTTGAAGAAAAAGAACACATTATAAAATATTTAAATTCTAATAATGTTAAAGAAGTTGGCTTTTGTCATTGCTCAGGAATTGAAAACTATTCAACTTTTAAAGAAGAATGTCAAGCAAATGTTTATTATAACTATACAGGAAAAATTATTGAACTTTAACATTATTTTTTTTAACTATTGAATTATCATACTATTTATTAATATTTATAATTACAAAAATGAAAATTGATGTTCCAACATGAAAAAACCTAGTTGATGAACATTTTGGCCATTGTGAGTGTTGTACTATTTTTAGCATCTCTAACAATAATAAAGCTGAAAAAATGGACCTTTAATGCGCCCCAGGAATGTGGTTGTCAATCGAACATTGCTTCAATTTTAAGAGAAATGAGTGTAAAAACAATGCTTGCCGGAAATATGGGACAGGGTGCAGTTAATAAAATTGCATCTGCGGGTATTGAAGTTTATAGGAGATGCTCAGGTGATGTAAAACTCCTTGTTGAGGAATTTTCAAATGATAAAATTACAGATTCAGGAGAAACATGCCAGCATCATAATAGTCATAATCATGATCAAAATTGTAATCATTAAAATTTAATTATACTTCACACCTAAATATTAAATTATGGAAGAAAATCAAGTTCAAACACTATCAATGCCAAGAATTGGTGATAATGCACCCGTATTTAAGGCAATCACCACTCAAGGAGAAATTAACTTCCCGGCTGACTTCAAAGGAAGTTGGGTTATTCTGTTCAGTCATCCAGCTGATTTTACACCTGTATGTACCTCAGAATTTATGACTTTTGCCACTTTGGAAGAAAAATTCGCCAAAGCAAATTGCAAACTTGTTGGACTTTCTATTGACGGACTTTACAGCCATATTGCATGGTTAAGGACCATTAAAGAAAAAATCGAATACAAAGGAATGAAAGATGTTGAGGTTAAATTTCCTTTGATTGAAGATATTACTATGGAAGTAGCTAAAAAATACGGAATGATACAGCCTGGTGAGAGCAGTACCAAAGCAGTAAGGGCAGTATTTTTTATTGATCCAAAAGGAATAATCCGTACTATCATTTATTATCCTTTAAGCCTTGGTAGAAATTTTGATGAATTATACCGGGTAATTATTGCACTGCAGGCAGCCGATAAATTTTCAATTGCAACCCCTGCCGACTGGTATCCAGGAGATGATGTGATCATTTCACCTGCCGGATCATGTGGTTCAGCAAAAGACCGTATGGATGGTAAAGAAGCTGGATTAGATTGTAAAGATTGGTTTTTTTGTACAAAAAAACTTGATAAGGAGGAAGTATTAAAAGCAATCCTTAAAAAGTAGCGTTTCGGGTTGAAGCAACTATAAATAAATATAGTGGCTTCTTTTTCTATAATTTTATTATTTAACCAATATCATTCTTTTATTATAAAAAGTTATGAAAAAAATTAAACCAAGAATTCCAGAAGGCACTGCAATAGAAGATACTTCCGAAATATCAATGGAAGAATATAGCGATACCATGAAAAAACAACTAGGTAAAGAATATATTCGTTTTGCTAACAGTGTAATTAATAAAATAGCTCCTAATGAATCATCAAAAGTATTGGAAATAGGACCTGGACCAGGTTGGGCAGGGATTAATTTACTAATGAAAAGAGCCGATTTATATCTTGAAGGTATTGAAGCTTCACCAGATATGATTAGAGTAGCCTCTAAAAACGCAAAAAATAAAGGATTAGATAACAGAATTAAATACATTGAAGGATTTGCTGAAGAAATGAAAGACATTTCAGATAATACATTTGAT
>CAZBZX010000341.1:0-5244 GCA_964496465.1 uncultured Bacteroidales bacterium | reverse complement strand
TCCATAATAAATCATTTACAGTTATTTTTTTTAACATCAGACGCTCTTTGATTGTTGACCAGTCCATATTGAAACCGTCTTTTATAAGCAATATAAAAGTCAAAAGAAATAATGGGAGAAATAAAAATAAAGTACCAGTCATTACCCATACAGCATATGGATTCCATCCAGAAATCTTCGCCAAGTATGGAACAAGGAAATTTATATTTAAATAAAATACAATCCCAGGTATTGTAAACAAAAGGATTGAGTATATTAAGCCAATGGGTTTTATTTCTTTCATTAGTTATGGTTTTAATTATCAAATTGCCTCGTAAAATGCAATTGCGCACAACTGTCCCCGCTTAGAAAATGATGCCGAATGTTATTTTGAAAATTATCCATTGATACTAAGTTCGAAAAACTGTTTGCCTTTTAAACCGCTAGCCCATGGCAATGGTTCCTGTGCGATGTTACACGCTGGATTTTTTATACAATCTTTATTGCTAATAATAAGAATAAATATTTAAAAATTATATATTGACTTCTATAAAATAAAAATATATAATTATTTCATAATTTCAATTTTAAAATCATCAAAATATATTACGTCACCATCTGCTTGCATTCCATTAATACTAATAATATCCCCAGAAAGTGGAGATGGATCGGTAACATTAAGTGTTTCTGTTTTATTTGTACTTAAATCTGTAATAACAAGTTTTAAATCACCACTATCATATGTTAATTCCAA
The DNA here is from genome assembly GCA_964496465.1 of uncultured Bacteroidales bacterium. Classification (GTDB taxonomy): domain Bacteria; phylum Bacteroidota; class Bacteroidia; order Bacteroidales; family CAYFUP01; genus CAZBZX01. Next base: position 4,511 of record CAZBZX010000341.1, on the reverse strand, counting down.
TAAATATGATTTATTTGGCTGTGAATCATACTTTTTTTCAACAAGTGATATGGGAATTCCTGTCCCGACAAGTTTGCTAATGCTGATTGAATCAGAGTACATCCAAATAGCTCCCATATATACTTCTTGTTCCATCCACTCATTAGCTAGGTTTTTGGTTCTAACTGATATTCCGAATGCATACTCTGTTGAAGGTTGGTCATCTGTCGTACACTTCAAACTAAATTTAACTTTATTATCAGGAACTTTTGTTTCATACCTAACTGCATAAAATTTTCCATCTTCTATTTTTAACTGATTATCAGAAATAGTAGCTGTTCCATTACCATAAATTTGAACAGAATAATTTTTTCCTAATCCACCATCTTCTCTATTAAAATCATCAAAAAAAATAGTTTCCCATTCATTATTTTTATCGTCTGTTTCATCTTTGCAATTCCAAAGCAAAATCATAATAGTTAAAACTACAATTGGAATAAAACTCAGTTTAACAAAATTTTTCATGAATATTTTTTTTACAAATTATTATAATTCAAGTTATTAAGATAAACAAATATATAAAAATATAATTAAACTACCATTGTCGATTAATTCTAACTAATTTATTTTTAAATTGTACGTGAACTTTAAAAAGCTTGCGCATAAAGGTCCCCGCGTAGGAGCTGTTGCCGAACGTTATTTTGTAAATTGTCCATAGTTACTAAAGTACGAATAATTATTTACCAATTAAACCGCTAGCCTACGGAAAAGGTTCCTACGCTGTGTTGACTACTATGTTTTTTATTTTAGTCCTAATTTTTTATTTTCTTTTAATAATCCTATTGATTCTTTAATTCTTTTCAATTTTACTTCTTGTCTTTTTGCATTTGTTATCCAAATTATATATTGTTTTTTATGGCTAAAAGCTAATTTATTGAAATTAATCAAGGCTGGTTCATTTTTAGCAAACTCATTTATTATAAAATCTGGAATTTTAAACTCATTAGTCTTTTTTATAACAGCTTTATTATTCATATCGAAAATCTCAGATTTTATGGAATCATCAATTTTTGAAAGACCAATTGGCGTCATTTTACTTCTTTGAATTAGTTCGAAAGCTTTTCTTTTATTTATATCTGACCATAGTGCAGTATTTTTTCTTGGGGTAAATTTTCTTACATATTTGTCCTCATCAATTTTTTTATAATACTATCTATCCAACCATAACATAAAGCTTCTTCTAAGGCTTCATTATATTTTATGCATTCAATTTTTACATGCTTCTTATAATATACCATCCAAATACCAGAACTTTGATTATGATTCTTCTTTAGCCAGTTTCTAAACTCGTCTCTATTTTTAAAATTGATAAAATCTAGTTCTTTCATGTTCTTTCAGAATTGTCAATTTTGAAGCCTCAAAAAACATTGTAGCCAACGGTCCTCGTGTAGGAAGTGTCGCCGACTTATATTTTATTTACTTGTCATTACTATATAGTTCGAAAATTTGTTTACCTGTTAAACCGCTAGCCCACGGCAATGGTTCCAAAGCGGTATTGTGCTCACTACTTATTTCTATTCATATCTTTTTTATAGTTCTTAACCATTTTTCCAAATTTTTTGTCTTTTTTTCTTCTCTCTGCAACAGTGGATTCAAAATGTGCATTTTCTTTCTCTATTTTCAAGTAATTCTTATAATTACTTTTATCTATCTCTCCCTTCTCAATGGCTTTAAGAACTGAACAGCCTATCTCGTTGACATGAGTACAATTTTTGAATTTGCAATTTTTTGAAAGCCTTATAATCTTGTCGAATGTGATTTCTAATCCATCCGCTGTTTCTGTAATTCCAACTTCTCTCATGCCCGGATTATCAATTAATATTCCACCGCTTTCGAGAACAATTAATTCCCTATGGCTTGTAACATGTCTCCCTTTCTTTGTGCTCTGGCTAATTGAATCTGTTCTCATTATGCTCTTGCTAGAAAGATTATTCAATAAAGTGGATTTACCTACTCCCGAAGAACCAAGCATACAATAAGTCTTACCTATTATTATAGCCTTACTTATTTCTTTATATCCTTTTTTAGTTTTGTTGCTTACAGCAATAACTGGTACATTTTTTATTCGTAATTTTATTCTATCCATTATTTCAGAAATCCATTGTTCATTTGTTAAGTCAATTTTTGTTAGTATAATAATTGGACTAACTTTAGATGAATAACAAATAGTAAGGTATCTTTCAAGTCTATTTATATTAAAATCTCTATCAGCGGATTGAACTAAAAAGGCATAATCAATATTTGTTGCAATTAATTGTATCTCTCCAAATTGTCCAACTGCCTGTCTTTTAATTATTGAATATCTTGGTAGTATTTTATGAATTAATGCAAAGTTTTGATCATAAGTAATCAATGCAACCCAATCGCCTACTGCTGGGAAATCTTCACGACTTTGAGCAGTAAAGCGAATATTTCCGGTTATTTCAGCTTCAAATTCTTTTTCTATAGTCTTGATAATATATCGTTCTTTATGTTCCGCAATAACTCTTCCTACAACAAAACTATTGAGGTTATTTTCTAACCTATAATTCTCAAATTTAATATTATATCCAAGGTCTTCCAATCTCATTATATAATCTTTTGTTAGTGGTTGTTTTATATTTTTAAAAATCTTTATTATAAGCTTTTACTATCTGAGGCAAGTCTTTATATTTATAAACACCTCTCGATATCCTATCACTTATTATAAAATTATCTGAAAAATACTTAGGACAAATTTCACTAAATTTGTTCTTTTTAATTATAGTTGGAACTTCGTCTTCCATTATTAGACAATATCTTCTATACATCTTTATTTTATGTATTTTCATTGTTGTTTCATTTAACAATGAATCTTCATTTTTGTGAGAATTATTTATTATAACCATACATTCATATAAATTTATTCTGCCTGAATCTATTAATTTTATTATTTGATTATCATAATTTAAATATTTATCTCCTGATTCCACAAAACATTGAATCTCATTTGTATAATATTTTTTCTCAACGGTATCTTTATTCTCCTTAAAATAAATAAAATCCCTATATATTGGTTTTCCAAACGATTTAGGTAATCTTACTTCGCCATACGAAGTATCATTCTTATGGAAAATAATATACTCCTTCTCTTGAGCTTTTAATTGAACTAAAATAATTATTAAACCAATAGAAAAATAAAATTTATTCATCATTTAAATCTTTAACCTTATTTTTTTTGACTCAGGTTTTAGAATTTATTAATTAAATATATGCGATAATAAATATAAAATTACCCCAAGCTTTCCTGTGTAAAATTTAGCTACCCTGCCAGACGGCAGGCTGAGCTGAGCTCTCCCACCTTAGGCGGAATCGGTTGGGCGGGTGTGAACTCGACTAACTTGCATCGCCTTCATGAAGCCGCTTCGGCGGAGCGTGGTCAGACCGTAGTTTTTTATTGTGTTTTTGTTTATTTGTCAAATTGCTACTGCACCCCGCCTTGGTTTTATGCGGTGTTGGCAACTGTTTTAATTTGCATAAAGATTAAAAAAATGCTCTGTATCCTTGATATCTTGTATACCTAAAATCCAACAAACTTCCGAAAGATCTGAAAAGTCCAACCCATCTGACGCAATTGCCTCATTGTTGTAGCGTCCTTCTTTTCCATTATATTGAATTCCAATATTGATAGCTAGCTGCCATATTTCAATCAACTCTAGATTTTTAATTTTGTGTTTCCATTCTGTGTAGTCAGGTGAACGAAATCCTGGTGTTCCATTACCTATAGCGTTTCCATCGGGAATTTTATGATAATCTGTATTTTGTTTTATGTATTCCAGATTTTCAGGCGAAGTCATTTTTTCATTCCAATCACTATGTTGAACTATATGAATACGTTGAGAAATATCTAATTCAGGTAAATCAATTTGAATAGCTTTAATAATTTTCGCTGAAAAATCAGATTGACCAGCTTCTGCAATCCAAATATGACCATTATTCGAAAGGATTGTTTTTAAAATAGCTTTAACTTTTTCAATTGCAGATATGGGATTATTATGCGCATCTGTCCAATTATCCCGAAATGCGAGCTGAAATAAATTATTTGGTGGAACATATAATCCTTTCTGAATACCATAAGTCCCAGCAACAGCATGATATTTTATTTTTGAAAAATTAGAATTAGATAAAAGAGTCGCTAAAGCTGCCACAGTGTGAAGATCGTCTACGTCAGTTTTACAATCAAATTGTACCAATAATATATCTTTTTCTATATTGAATTTTCCTTGATTTGATGATATTGTGTACAATGTTTTTCCATTAAGAGATAAGTTAACTATAACTATATAAATAAATAACATTATTTTGTGTTTCATTTTATACTGTTTTGTTTAATATGAAGATAGTCAAAATTAAAATTACAGCCAACGATCCCGGCATAAAAATTAGGTGCGCTGAGCTCTCCCGCCTAAGCCTAAAATCCGCAAGTTTATAAATCTAGACAGCTTCTTGATAAA
>CAZBZX010000340.1:0-5246 GCA_964496465.1 uncultured Bacteroidales bacterium | reverse complement strand
CAATATCTTTTAAAAGCTATCGAAACTGGTGCAGATGGCGTAATCCTGTTAATGTGCCCACACGGAGAATGTAGTTTTGTTGAGGGAAATCTTCGTGCTAAAAAACGAGTTATAGCTGTTAATTCAATATTAAACGAAGCAGGATTTGAAAATGATAGGATAAAAGTTGTTCAACCTGAATTAGATGAAAGCCCGGAAAAAATTAATGAAAAAATAATAAACATCTGTAATACAATAATTAATAGCCCGCAAGTTGGAAAAATAATAGTTTAGATACAATGAGAGAAAATGTATTAGAAAAGAAGATTAAGGCAGGAGACTTTATAACAACTGCCGAATATTTACCAAGAGTTGGAACTGAAATATCTGCTTTAGAAACTATAAAAAAGAGTGGATCTTTAGCAATAAATGTTTCTGATAATCCATATGGTCCAGTGATGTCAAGTCTATCAGCATCTACTTTATTATTAAATGAGGGTGTTGAACCGGTGTTTCAAATTGTAACACGCGACCGCAATCGTATTGCCTTACAATCTGATATTCTTGGTGCAGCATCATTAGGTATTAAAAATATATTATGCTTATCTGGTTACCATCAGTCTTTTACCGGTATGCCTCAATCTGCCAATGTTTACGATATAGATTCAATTCAACTTATTGAAATTGTAAATCATATGAATAAAGAAGGCACATTATTGGATGGATCAAAAATTGAAGGAGATTTTTCTATGCTTATTGGAGCTGTTGCAAATCCCTATTTAAGGCCACTTGAATTGAATATATTACGTTTAAAGAAAAAAGTGGAAGCAGGTGCTACATTTATTCAAACACAGGCTGTATTTGGTACTACAGCTTTTAAAGAATGGCTTGATGAAGCCAACAAACAAGGCCTAACTGAAAAAGCTGCAATTATTGCTGGAATTATTCCTCTTTCAAGCTATAATGAAGCAATTAATTTAATTGACAAACATACTGATTTTTATATTCCTTCCCCTCAATTGGAAAGATTGAAAGATGCTGGAGATGCTGAAGCACAAAAGCAAATGGGTATAACTTTGTGTGTTGAAACAATAAATAAAATTAAAGATATGAAAGGCCTTAAAGGCATTCATATTATTTCAGGTGGTAAAGAAGAAATGATTCAAACCATTATTTCAGAAGCCGGATTATAAACGAGATAAATTATGCCTGAAAAATATCACATAAAAACTAGTCCTGTTCCTCCTAGACTTCCAAGAATTGGTAAATATGGAATTGTCGATTGGAGGGAAGATTGTGCACGATGCCATAATTGCGTTAAAAAAGCTTGCATTTATGATAGGTATAGGGAAGAATCAGGTTTTATTAAAGACCTCGATGATGTTCATACCATATTTAATGAATGCATGGGATGCTTTTCCTGCGTTCAAAACTGTACAAAAGGAATATTGTGCTTATCCATTAATCCTGAATATAAAAAATTAGGAAACGATTATTGGAAACCTGTGATTTTCAGGACTACCTGGCTGCAAGCTGAAACAGGAAAAGTTCCTGTATCTGGTGCTGGATACAGGGGAAAATTCAGTGGTCATGGATTTGATTCCATGTGGACTGATATGTCGGAAATAGTGCGGCCTACACGAGATGGCATACATGGTCGGGAGTATATAAGCACATCTGTTGATATTGGAAGAAAAACATCGTATTTGAATTTTAAGGAGAATGAATTAGATGCTGTTTTACCTCCAATCATTTCTAGTCCATTACCATTAATTTTTGATTTAACTTCACCAAAACATACTTTACCGGTTCTTGAGCCTAGTTTAATAGAAGCTGCTAAACGTACTGGGTTAATTACATTAATCGATTCAAAAAAATATAAAGAATTAAATGTATATGATGAATCGTACTATCAGCATATTGCATTTTATTTAAATCCTGAATCACCTGAAATTCCAAAGGAAATACTTAAAAAAACAAGATTTGTCGAAATTCCTGATAGTAAAAATGTCCTTTCACAATTTACAAAAATAAAGGATGAAATACCGGAAATAATAATATCAGTAAGAATGCCATTAACTTCAGAAAGTAATAACAGGACCTTAGAATTGGCAAGAAATGGAATAGAAGTTATGCATATAGTTGGTGATATAAATGGGAATGAAATAGGAACAAAAGAGCCCAAGTTTATAAAAGATATGCTGCGTGAAATTCATGGAAATTTAATAAAGAATGAAATTAGGGATGAGGTAACTTTAATTGCAGGTGGGGGAATTGGATTACCTGAGCATTTAGCGAAAGCTATTATTTGCGGAGCTGATCTTGTTTCAATTAATCTGCCACTTTTAATTGCTATTGAATGCCGGTTATGTGATGAATGTAAACCAGGAGATTATTGCCCTGCAAAACTAGATAAAGAAATTGATTTTGAATATAGCGTAGGTAGAATGACAAACCTGATGGGTGCATGGCATTGGCAACTTGTTGAAGTAATGGGTGCAATGGGAATGCGGGAAGCTCGTAGATTAAGAGGTGATGTTGGTCGAGCTATGTTTAAAGAAGAACTTGAGAAAGAAATATATGAGCCAATTTTTAAACAATAAAAATAACCTTGAAGAGGTTTTGCCTGAAAATACGATTAAAACGCGTGTTCCTCAGACACAGGTGAGCAAAACAATTAAACCTGCTCCGACAAGATATTTAAATGAAATTTCGAAATACATTGTTTTTCGGGATGAAGATAAATGTAAGATGTGCGGAACCTGCTATAAAACCTGTCAAAGAGGTGTGCATGTTCTTAAACCTGGCTATAAACTTTTTGCTTCTGCTAAAAATTATAAATGCAATGGCCCATTATGTGCACAAACTGAAAATTATTGTATTGATAAATGTCCTAATGGAGCATTAAAATTGATTGAAAATCCTATGATGGATGTTTTAGGGGATAAACGCTGGTCGTCCGATTTAATTCTTGCAACCTGGTATATGGCAGAAACAGGAGATGTACCACCGGAAGATTTAAATTATAAATATGAAATTGGCAAATCTGAAGGCGGGTTTGATAAAATATTGTTTAAATATCCTGATAAAACTTCAAAAGAAATTTCCGATGATGAAATAGATATCAGTCTTGATTTAAATAAAAGAGATGATGGCAGGCCAACAATTAAAATAGATGTTCCTTGGTATGGTGGCGGTATGTCATTTGGTTCTGTAAGTAATGTTACGCAATTATCAAAAGTAAGGGCAGCAACTGCTTTTAATACTTTTTCATGTTCTGGTGAGGGTGGTTATATGGAACGCCTAAGACCATATGATGACCATATGATAACGCAAATCGCTACAGGGTTATTTGGAGTTCGGGAAGAAACCATTCAACGTGTACCAATCGTTGAATTTAAATATGCACAGGGAGCAAAACCCGGATTAGGAGGACATTTACTGGGAACTAAAAATACAAAAGCAGTGTCAAAAATGCGTGAAGCTGTTCAGGGAATCCCACTTTTTTCGCCTTTTCCATTTCATAGTGTTTATTCTATTGAAGACCACATGAAACATATCGACTGGATAAAACACATTAATCCAAGGGTTTTAATTTCTACAAAAGTTTCTACACCAACAGATGTTGATATGGTAGCGGTTGGAAGTCAATTTGCCGGTTCTCATATTATTCATATTGATGGTGGTTATGGGGGTACTGGAGCTGCACCTGATATTGCTAAGAAAAATATTGCCATGCCTATTGAATACGCAATTCCAAAAGTTCACAAATTTTTGGTTTCAGAAGGTGTAAGAGATACTGTTACCTTGATTGCTAGTGGTGGAATTCGTCATTATTATGATATTGCTAAAGCCATTGCACTCGGCGCTGATGGTGTAGTAATAGGAACATCAGAATTAGTTGCCTTAGGCTGTGTACGCTGTGGAAGGTGTGAAAGTGGCAGGGGTTGTCCAAGAAGCATTGCAACAACAGACCCCGGATTGATACATTATATGAATATTGAATGGGGTACTCAACGATTGATAAACCTTTATAGCGCATGGGAAAAAGGATTAAAAGATATGCTTAAAAAGCTTGGATTAAAAAGCATTACTGAATTACGTGGTCGTACCGATTTATTAATGAACATGGATTATTGTAAAGATAAAAACTAATGGCTAATACAACTGAACAAATACTCGCATCAAAAAAACGTTTAATTAAAGGAATTGAACCTTTGAAGATTTCTTCTGGAGCTGAAGAAGAAGGCGGTTGCGGTGTAGTTGGTTTTTGCTGTACTGAACCGGTTTCCGGTAAACATATATATGAACCCTCAAGGTTAATGCATAACAGGGGAAATGGCAAAGGTGGTGGAATTGCTGCTGTGGGTTTTATCCCTGAACAACTTGGTGTATCAAAAAATGTACTTGAAGAATATTATATGTTACACATTGCATATCTCGACATTTTAGTGAAAGACAGCGTTGAAAAAACATATATTTTTCCATTTTTTGATATTGAAAAATCTGCAAAATTAGAAACTGTTAATGATTGGACAACTGTGAAAGGATTAGCAGTTAAACCCCCAGATGTATATAGGTATTTTGTAAGGGTTAAAAAAGATGCATTAGAAAAATTTACGAAAGAAAATAATCTTCAGGATATTGAAGTAAATGCTGTTGAAGAGGAATTTATTAGCCAGAACAGTTTTAAATTAAACCAGCAGTTTTATGTGACAAGTCCAAAACAGCAGGCATTTGTTATGTCCATGGGACGCAATATTATGATTTTAAAAGTTGTGGGATATGCAGAGGCTATTACAGAATATTATAAAATAAGCGATTTATGTGCTCATGTTTGGATTGCACACCAAAGATACCCCACAAGAGGAAGGGTTTGGCATCCGGGTGGAGCTCATCCTTTTACTGCCATGAACATGGCATTGGTACATAATGGTGACTTTGCCAATTATCATTCAGTTTCTGAATATCTTTTACAACGGAATATTTATCCTCAATTTATAACAGACACAGAGGTTTCAGCTTTAATGTTCGATCTATTATCTCGAACCTATAAATATCCATTGGAATATATTATTGAAGCTATTGCACCTACAACTGAATTAGATTTTGATCGCTTACCAGTTAATAAACAAAAAATTTACAGGGCAATCCAGGCAACTCATATGCATGGATCTCCTGATGGCCCATGGTTTTTTATAATCGCACGCAATTTAATTGAAAACAATAAATTCCAGCTTTTAGGTATTACAGACACTGGTATGTTG
>CAZBZX010000339.1:0-5261 GCA_964496465.1 uncultured Bacteroidales bacterium | reverse complement strand
GAAGGATCAAGCTTTTTTAGTTTGTATGGCGATTGGGAAGAAATGGTTACTGTTGGCAAGGGAGAAAGTTATGGCCTGGAATTTTTTACGCGTAAATCAATTGGAAAAACTACCGGTTGGATAGGCTATACGCTTTCCTGGGCCAACCGAAAATTTGCTGATATTAGCTTTGGTAACGCTTTTCCATATATTTACGACAGGAGGCATGATGTTTCTATCGTTGTTACCCATCAGGTTAATGAACATTTTAATGCAGGAGCAAACTGGGTATTTGGAACGGGATACCCGATGACACTAGAAGATGAAAAATATGCAGATTTTACTCAATTGTTTGTTAATAAAGAAGATTTATATTATTGGGGAGAAAGTTCTGGAATGCGTTATTATTTTGAAAAAAGAAATTCGTATAGAAAACCCAATTATCATAGGTTAGATGCCGGAATAAATTTTATAAAGCAAAAGAAATCGTATGAACGAACATGGAGTTTTGGAGTGTATAATGTATATATGAGACAAAATCCTTTTTTAATTTATCCTTCAGAAGAATACAACAAAGTGACAAAAGAATGGGAACCTGTATTGAAACAAGTAAGTTTATTACAATTTATTCCATATGCCAGGTGGAATTTCAAATTTTAAATAATTGAAAATGAAAAAAATAATATATTATATTATCCTATTAACAACTATTCTTTCCTGCGAGGAAACAGTAGAGAATTTTAAGATTGAGGAGAAACCTTCCAAGCTTGTAATTAATGCACTATTTGGATCAGATAGTACAATAAAACTTCACATTAGTAAAAGTTTATCCTTATATGATAAGGATTCAATATATATTGTAAATAATGCAAATATTGAGGTAATTGAAAATAACACATCCGCCCATACTTTAAATTATTTGGAAGATGGCTGGTACACTTCAACTTCTTTATTTTTAAAAGAAGGTGCACAATATCAAGTAAATGCTTCGGCTCCTGGATTTGAAGATATAACATCAATTATAAAAATGCCTCAAAAGCCCGAAATTATATCAATAGACACAGGCTTAATTCAAATTAATTCTCCAGATTGTATGGGGTGTATGCCAAACAATTATATTGAATTAAAAGTAAAATTTAAAGATGCTGCTGAATCAGATGATTATTATATGTTAAATGCTAAAACCTGGATTAAAAATTATGAGGGTAAGGAAGTTCAGGTATATGATCAACAGTATGATTATTATTATTACGATTGGATTATAACTGATTCATCCCTTTCTTTAAATGATATTTTTATTCAATCTGATGCAAATTTTGTTGAATTAGTTAAAGATTATTCATATTATTATTTTGCATCTCAGGATTACACCACAAGTGGTGATGCTTTATTTTTTTCAGATAATCTATTTAATGGCGATGAAGTAAGTCTTACATTACTTTTTAATATTTATGATTTTACAGCAGATACTGCAGAAGAAATATATTTCTATTTGTCAAAAATTACTGAAGAACATTATTATTATATTAATTCCCTTGCAAAAGCAGGAGATGTAGATGGTAATCCAATTGCTGAAAAGGTCACAATTTACAATAATATTGAAAATGGGCTTGGGCATATAATGGGATTTTCAACAGAATTAAGGAAAGTAGATATTACAGGATTGAGAGATGAAATTATTCCGGATTGGACCAAGTATTAAAATGAAATGAAGATTAACCTATTAATAATCCTAAGTTTATAAAACTTCGGATTATTTGTTCATAAAAAGGTATTTTTGTAAAAAAATTTAAATATGAATTTTAATCGTAAAGATATTGAAATAATGTCACCTGTTGGCTCATACGAATCACTTATTGCAGCTATTCAGGGTGGGGCAGATTCGATATATTTTGGAATTGAGCAATTGAATATGCGGGCAAAATCTACTAATAATTTTACGATTAATGATTTGCATGAAATTGTTAGAATTACCAAAGAAAATAACATTAAATCCTATCTAACGGTTAATACGGTAATCTATAACCAGGATTTAGGCATTATGCGAAAAGTGCTAGATGCAGCTAAAGAAGCTAATCTCTCAGCCATTATTGCTTCTGATATTTCAGCCATTCAATACGCCCGTACCATTGGTGTTGAGGTGCATATTTCAACTCAATTGAATATTAGTAACATAGAAGCAGTAAAGTTTTTTTCACAATATGCCGATGTTATGGTTATGGCACGTGAACTAGACTTAAAACAAATAAACGAAATATATAAAACTATTGAATTTGAGCAAATTAAAGGTCCATTGGGGAAATTGGTAAAGCTGGAATTATTTGCTCATGGCGCTTTATGTATGTCAATCTCAGGAAAATGTTATTTGAGCTTACATGAATATAATATGTCGGCAAACAGGGGAGCTTGTCTGCAAATTTGCCGTAGAGGGTACACTGTAACGGATAATGAAACAGGCAGGCAATTAGAAATTGATAATGAGCATATTATGTCTCCAAAAGATTTGCTTACAATCGATTTTTTAGATAAAATACTAAAATCCGGAATTAGGGTGTTAAAGCTCGAAGGGAGAGCTCGTGCACCTGAATACGTTAAATCTATTACCCAATGTTATGCTGAGGCAGTTGATTCTATTATTAACGGAACTTATGATAAAACAAAAGTGGAAAAATGGAAAGAAAAACTGGCAACTGTTTTTAACCGGGGTTTCTGGGATGGTTATTACTTAGGCCGTAAACTTGGAGAATGGAGCGATGTGTATGGATCAAAAGCCACTAAAAAGAAAATTTATATTGGCAAAGGCACTAATTATTTTTCGAATTTAAAAGTGGCTGAGTTTTTAATTGAAACTGGCAGCTTACATATTGGGGATGAAATATTAATAACAGGACCTACTACCGGAGTGATTGAAACAAGTGTGCAGGAAATCAGGGTGAATTTAAAAAATGTGGAAAAAACAAAAAAGGGAGAAACCTGTTCTATACCTATGAATGAAATTGTTCGCCGTTCAGACAAATTGTACAAAGTTGTTGAAGTAAATGAAGATTTATAAATTTTTTCTTTCTATCCTCATTTATCGATAGCATTTAATGTTAAATTATATTAAAATACATTCCATTCTTTTTTTCAAAACAAATCATCTCTAAAGTCTTGTATATATTTCTTAAATTCGAAGTTTAATTTGAAATTGAAAAAAATGAGCAATTATTACACAGGACGATTTGGCAATATTCCACCAGTGGTTAAAAATTTACTGGTTATAAATGTGTTGGTTCTTTTTATTGAATACCTTGCTGAAAGATCAATGGGTATAAGTTTAGTTAAGTTGTTTGCTTTGTATTATCCCGGTTCGGAATACTTCAGACCTCACCAGTTTGTTACACACATGTTTATGCATGGGGGACTTGGGCATTTGTTTTTTAATATGTTTGCACTTTGGATGTTTGGAAAAGTCCTGGAAGGAGTATGGGGTGGAAAACGATTTTTAGTTTATTATTTAGTAACTGGCTTAGGTGCAGCAGCATTGCATACTTTTGTAAACTGGATTGAATTTAGCAGGCTTGAACATGCCATCATAGCATTTTCAAATACGCCATCATTAGATGGATTTATTTTATTCATGAAGGACCATTTTCCGCAATTTCAAAGGGCAATTCTTAATGACCCTCAATACAATAATATTCTTAATGCCTGGTCAGCCAATCCAGATAATTATTATATTATTGATACAGCGGTACATTATATTAATTCAATAAAATTTGAAATGATGAATATACCAACTGTAGGTGCTTCAGGTGCAGTATTTGGTGTTTTACTGGCTTTTGGTATGTTATTTCCCAATACTCAACTTATGCTTTTATTTCCTCCAATTCCAATACGAGCAAAATATTTTGTTATTGGGTATGGAATACTTGAGCTTTATCTTGGGCTATCTCAGCCAGGAAGTAATATTGCACATTTTGCACATTTAGGGGGTATGCTTTTCGGATTTATTTTAATTAAATACTGGAAAATTAAACGCTCGAATTTTTATTAATTTTACATTTTAGTTTTAGTGTTTTGTATGGCAATAATTGACGAAATAAAAGAATCTTTTAAAGAAGGCAGTTCACTTACGAAATTAATTTATGTAAATCTTGCAGTATTTGTAATTGCTAAGATAATATCTGTATTTTTTATATTATTCAATATTGATTTTGGATTAGTTCAATGGTTGGCCTTACCGGCAGATTTCAGCAGGCTAGCTTCCCGCCCATGGACCATTATTACTTATATGTTTTATCATGAAAGTTTTCTTCATATCTTATTTAATCTTTTGTGGTTATATTGGTTTGGAAGAATATTTTTAAGATACCTGGATCAAAAACGATTATTAAATGTGTATATCCTTGGTGGGATTTGTGGTGGGGTTTTATATATGTTAGCTTATAATGCATTTCCTGCATTTAAACCATCAGTTCCTGTTTCTGTTGCATTAGGTGCCTCAGCTGGTGTTATTGCTGTCGTGGTTGCCATTTCGTATTACGTGCCAAATTTTATATTAAACTTAATGTTTATTGGACCTGTTAAATTAAAATACATTGCCCTTGTTACAATTTTGTTAGATATAATGGGTATTGGTGGTGGTAATGCAGGTGGACATATTGCCCATTTGGGAGGTGCTCTTTTTGGCTATTTATTTACTGTACAATATAAAAATGGTAAAGAATTAGGTAGAGGGTTTGGTAAATTTTTGGATTCAATTTTCACATTTTTTAAACCTAGAAAAAGGATGAAGGTAACTTATAAAAAACCAACGGATGATTTTGAATATAACAGTCAAAAAGTTGAAAACCAGAAAGAAATTGATAGAATACTCGACAAAATAGCCCAATCGGGTTATAAAAGCTTGACTAAAGCTGAAAAAGAACAGTTGTTTAAAATGGGAAATAACTAGGTAGGTGAAGAAAGTAATTTATAGGATATTGTTATACATTAATTTTTTCTTGGCAGCATTGTTATTGCTTTCATACGTTTCGGCATTTATTAGTCCTGGAATTTTCTGGCTTATTGCCTTTTTTGGTTTAGCATATCCTTTTCTTTTAATTATTAATGTGTTGTTTTGCGTGTTCTGGATATACAGGTGGAATAAAATATTTTTAATTTCTTTTATTTCAATTTTAATCGGCTGGAAAACTATGGCCAGGCATATTCAAATTCCATTGACAAGCAAAAGTATCGATAAAACGATTAATGATGATATTGATAACATTAAATCAATAAAAGTATTATCGTATAATGTG
>CAZBZX010000338.1:0-5318 GCA_964496465.1 uncultured Bacteroidales bacterium | reverse complement strand
ACTGACACGGGGATTTTCAGTCCCCTGCTCTACCGACTGAGCTATCTCGGCTAACTTTTCAATAATATTGATGTTTCAATTAATGCCTTATTCTTCTTCCGAATCTCCTTCCAGATCTAGTTCCAAATCTAGGTCCTCAACATCCAAATCTAATTCTTCCGCTTCCTTATCGGCTTTTTTTGGCTTAACATCCTTTTTACCCTCTTTTTTCTTGGGGACGGGTATTTCTTCAGCCTCTGGACCGCCAGTATCTGGAACAAATTCCATCTCTATGTCTTCATCGCCCCCGGATAAATCCAAATCGCCCAAGTCAAGCTCTTCTACTGCCACTTCTTCTGCTTTATCCGGCTCAGGTACGGATTCTTCTTCCATATTTATATCCAATTCGGAGCCATCATCATATACATCTTCATCTTTCAATTTCATTTCTTCTGCAGCCTCTTCGGAATCTTCCGGTATCGGTATGCCAACACTACTATCGCTAAGGTCACCAGTCAGAGAGCCTAAAAGAAAGGGCGGTTTAGGTTTGATTGATGAGATATTTAATTTAGCCTTCTCTGCTGTCATATCCTTGCCGCATCTAGGGCAGATGTCTAAATAATCAAAGGTTGTATAGTTACATTTAGGGCATTTCATGATAACCTCTATATGAAAGGTTTTAAAACAATATCGAAATCATGTACAATTATTAATATCAATTGTCAAGATTTAATATAATAATCGCAATAAGTATACTCATGCCTTTATATTCTTCCTGACTACCTCCTTGGCCAACTTATCGCATCTCTCATTTTCAGGATGCTGGTTATGGCCCTTCACCCACCGCCACTCTATCTGATGCTGTTTGCTTAGAGCAAGTAACCTCTCCCAAAGGTCTTTATTTAAAATCGGTCTTTTTTGTGAACCTAGCCAACCTCTTTTGATCCATTGATTGACCCACGTTGTGATCCCTTTAAAAACATAGTTGGAATCTGTAGAAATCCTGACCCTGGAAGGTCTCTTAAGAGCCTCCAAGCCTTTTATGGCAGCCATAAGTTCCATACGATTATTAGTAGTATCCGGATAGAATCCCGATATCTCTTTCATTTCTGTTCCATATCTTAATAAAGTTCCATATCCACCAGGACCTGGGTTACCAAAGCAAGCGCCATCAGTAAATATCTCTACTATTTTATCCTCATTCTTGTCCATATATTACCCCTGCCATACATTCTTTTTTTGTAAAATTAATTTCGGATTTGCTACCTTGAATTATTATTTATACCATAAATCTCAAGTTCTTTTGAACTTTAAATAATGAGACTTGCTACCCATTGGTAGTGATGTAAAAATAAACAAAGAATCTTAGGAAAGTTTGACCAATTTAAAACTTTAGATTTGGCCTTTATATCAATCTCTATTAAATAAGCTTTACTCCAAAATATCCACTTTAAAGCTTTTTTTATCATTCACGATATTGTATAGGTATCGTTAATGATAAATAAGGGATCAAAGAATCTAGGGGCCAAGCGAAAAGGACAATGTTCAGTATTCAGAAAAAGACTGTTATAGGTTATTGGCTTTCAGCTTACAGCTATAAGCTTCCATAACCAATGAACCCTTCCTGCCAACTAGTTGGGAGAAAAACTATATTGAAAACATGGTGTCTCTCGCCGGATAACAGCAAAAACGTTTTAAGGAGTATTCTATGAGCTGGCTTCCTGCTTTTTTGGGGCTGGTTATTGGGCTTGTCATTGGCATCCTGGTGGCACTACTCCTAAGAATTATTCAAGGGAAAGCTACCAAGGAGTTCGCAGAAGAATTATTTCGCGAAAGCGAGGTCCAAAAAAGCAAATATGTTGACACCATAATTGAAAATTTAAAAGCCACTTTTGGGGCTTTATCCTTGGATGCATTATCTAAATCAACTGAGGAATTTCTGAAGCTGGCAAAGGCCCGTCTAGAATCGGAAAGGGAAATAGGTTCAAAAGAATTGGACGCAAAAAAAGGCCTTATTGACCAACAATTACAACAGATGACTGCTAAACTCGAAGATGTTTCCAAGGTAATGAAAGAACTCGAAAAAGACAGGATAAAGAAATTTGGAGAACTCTCAAGCCAACTTAATACGGCTACCCAGCAAACAACAGCTCTCATGCAAACCACTGCCCAGCTGCGGGAAGCGTTGGCAAGCACAAAAGCCAGAGGTCAGTGGGGAGAAAGAATGGCAGAGGATGTCTTGCGTATTGCAGGCTTCATCGAAAATGTAAACTATTTCAAACAAAAAACCATAGGAGGAGCTGGCTCAAGACCGGATTTTACATTCATCCTTCCCAGAAACTTAAAGCTGCATATGGATGTAAAGTTCCCTTTGGATAATTACATCAGGTTTATCGAAACTGACCGGGAATTGGAAAAAACAAAATTTCGAAATAATTTCTTAAGGGACGCTAAGGCCAGGATTAAAGAGGTTACTACCAGGGAATATATAGATCCAGAACAGAATACAGTTGACTATGTACTTCTCTTTATCCCAAATGAACAAATTTATTCCTTTATTCATGAACAAGATAGCTCTATCCTTGATGAAGGGATAAGAAATAAGGTAGTTATTTGTTCGCCTATTACACTTTTTGCGGTTCTGGCCGTTATCAGGCAGGCTGTAGATAATTTTGCATTGGAAAAGACGTCCAATGAGATACTATCTTTGTTGGGTGTATTCAAAAATCAATGGGGGGAATTTCTAAAAAAATTAGAAGTCTTGGGTAAAAGGATCGAGGATGCGCAAAAGGAGTATGAATTACTGACAACAACCAGACGTAGGCAACTTGAAAAACCTCTTAATAAAATCGATGCTATAAGGACTCAACGGGGATTATCAGCAGTTATCAAGGAAGATGAATAAAGTGGATCAACATATCCCACCACATCACCAAAATACTATACCTAAAACTCCTCTAAAAGGATACAACTTGAAAATAGTCGCCTTTATACCTGCACGTTACGAATCGACACGTTTTCCAGGGAAACCCTTGGCTCTGATTGCAGGAAAACCCATGATCCAACATGTCTATCGGAGATCCGAGGAGTGCCCGGATCTGGATCAAGTATATGTGGCAACCGATGATTCTCGTATCTTTGAATGTGTTGCCGGTTTCGGCGGTAAGGTTATTATGACGGATAAAAGTCACCTATCAGGGACGGACAGGATTGCTGAAGCAGCGGGAAAAATTAACCTGCAAAAAAAAGACATAGTAGTGAATATACAGGGTGACCAACCAATATTTCACCCTTCAATAATATCCGATCTCATAGAGCCCCTTAAAAAAGGTTCAAACATCAATATGACTACTCTGATGAAAAAAATCAAAGATGATCGAGATCTGCACAATGCAAACCACGTAAAGGTAGTTACTGATAATAACGGTTATGCATTATATTTTTCTCGCTTTCCCATCCCTTTTTGCAGAGACGAAAAATCCGACGCCATTCATTATAAACACTTGGGATTATATGCTTATCGAAAAGATTTTTTATTGCTGTTTACCAAGCTGTCCCATGGTCTATTAGAGGAATCCGAGAAGCTCGAACAATTGCGGGTATTGGAGCATGGATTCAAGATTAAAGTAACGGAAACAATGTTTGACTCCATTGAGGTAGACACACCAAGTGATATAGATATAGTCGAACAAAACCTTATAAAAAGGCCAGGGTCTTGAGAGGAGCAAAAGATTTGCAGATAATATAAATGAGATATGCATAGAAATGCTACCCGGATAAGGTATTTGTTCGCAAGGCTTTGCTTAAGAAAAATTATGTTTTTTTGGACAACCCAGCATGAAAGGACTATCTATTATGGAACAATGCAAAAATTAAAACTTCTGTTTAGTAATTTGCCTAATGATATTTTATGACATTGGTCGTTGAGCTACTCGATTGTAGGTGGACTCTTAGATAATATAAATTATGCACGCGCCTCAGGGCATTACACTGTATGCCCTGAGTTTTTTATGAAGGGTTTTCCGCGTTATACCGAGTCTCCTTGCGGCCTCGCTCTTATTCCCGCCCGTAACCTCAAGGGTTTTCAATATAGTTGCCTTTTCCACTTCATTAAGGGGAATGCTCGACGAAATACTATCCTCTGGCAAAACCTTTTCTGGCAAAGACATATCCTTTATAATTATAGGGAGTTCCTCTTCATCCAAGTATTCTCTCGTTGCAAGAACGACCCCTCTTTCAACGGCATTCATAAGTTCCCGGACATTCCCGGGCCAATCATACTTAAGCATCCGATCCATAGCCTGAGGGGTAAAACCCTTGATGTTTTTATGATTAGTCTCTGAAAATATTGTTAAAAAGTGTTGGGCCAACAAAGTAATATCCTCTCTTCTCTCCCTTAAAGGAGGTATATTCAATGTAACAACATTTAAGCGGTAATAAAGATCCTCGCGAAATTGTCCTGCCTTGATCTCTTGTAGCAGATCCCTATTGGTAGCCGCTATAATCCTTACATCAACCTTTATGACCTCTTCACCTCCAACACGGGTAATCTCTCTTTCTTGCAGAACCCTTAATAGCTTTACCTGCATGCCCAGAGACATCTCACTTATTTCATCCAGAAAAAGACTACCTTTATGGGCTTGATGAAATCGTCCCTCCTTCCTTTTGTAGGCCCCGGTAAATGCTCCTTTTTCGTGGCCGAAGAGTTCCGACTCAAGCAGGGTTTCTGTAATGGCAGCACAATTAATTTTAACAAAAGGCCCATCCTTTCTGGAACTATTGAAGTGAATTGCGCCGGCAATCATCTCTTTGCCGGTACCTGATTCACCGGTTAGTAAAACCGTGGCCTCAGATGGCGCTACCTGTGCTACGGTTTCCAGGAGTTTCACCATACTCCGGCTTCTTCCAATAATGCTCCTTGTGTCAAACTGACTGCCCAGGCTCTCCCGCAAAGCCCTATTTTCCTCTTTCAACTTCCTATGGTCCATGGCCCGTTCCATGGAAAGCCGCAATTCATCAAAATCCAAGGGCTTAGTGAGATAATCATATGCGCCATTTTTCAAGGCCTGAACAGCAGTATCTACAGATGAATAGGCAGTCATAATGATAATAGGTATGGATGGATTAAAGGCTTTTATCTCATTCAAGGCCTGAAGGCCTGAGACCTTTATCATGCGAATATCCATCAAGATCAAGTCAAATGCCCGTTCATGAACCCTTTCGATAGCCGTTGAGCCATCATCCGCTTCAGAGATGCTATAGTCCCAACCTGTAAGAAGGGTTCGCAACATAGTGCGATGAGCCGGATCATCATCAACAACTAATATATTGTACTTATT
>CAZBZX010000337.1:0-5329 GCA_964496465.1 uncultured Bacteroidales bacterium | reverse complement strand
TTTCAAAAATAATGAATTGCAAATATAAATGAATTATTTATATTTCGAAATACAATTCAATTAATTTTGATTTTTTTTTTTTGATTTTTAATTTGATAATGGAAGATTTTCAGGCAATTATAATTAATTGGTACAAAAATAACAAGCGGGACTTGCCCTGGAGAGATACGAATGATCCTTATAAAATATGGGTTTCTGAAATAATTTTACAACAAACAAAGGTTAATCAGGGAATTAATTATTTTTTAAACTTTATAAATGAATTCCCTGATATTAAAACACTAGCTTCATCAACTATTGATAAATTATTAAAAGTCTGGCAGGGATTGGGATATTATAATAGAGCTAGAAATATGCACGAAACAGCCAATCAAATTGTAGAAAAATTTAATGGAATATTCCCTGAAAATTATTATGATCTACTACAATTAAAAGGTATTGGAGAATACACTGCTGCTGCAATTGCTTCTATTTCATTCAATCAACCATATGCAGTTCTTGATGGAAATGTTTACAGAGTATTAGCTCGGATTTTTGGAATTAAAGAAATTATAAGCAGTACAAAAAGTAAAAAATTATTTCAGAAATTAGCAAATGAATTAGTAGCAAAAGATAATCCATCTGATTATAACCAGGCAATAATGGATTTTGGAGCAATTCAATGCATTCCTAAAAAACCAGATTGCATGAATTGTCCATTTATTAATAAATGCTACGCCTTTGAAAACAAATTAATTGATAAATTACCCATTAAAAATAAAAAAACTAAAACAACAAAAAGATACTTTTATTATCTAATTATAGAATATAAGAATTACATATATTTAAATAAAAGATCAAATAAAGATATTTGGCAATCGTTATATGAATTCCCGTTAATAGAATTTAAAAGTAAATTAACTGATGAAAAAATAATGTTGACGGAAGAATGGAGATTTTTATTGGAAAATAGTGAACTTGAAATTCAAAAGTCATCGGAATTCTTTAAGCATATTTTAAGCCATCAGGTTATTTATGCAAAATATTTTGTTATTAAACTAAAAAAATTGCGCAAAAAAATTGACGAACAATTTTTAAAAATCCCTTTAAACAAAATTGAAAATTATCCTGTTTCAAAATTAATTTCTTTAATAATAATCGATTTTCAAAATTCAAAAAAAAATATTTAAGTTGTATTGAATTATATTTTTTGTAATTTTACTCGAGTAATAAATTAATTAAATAAAATAAAAACATGTCAGTAAATAAAGTTATTCTTGTAGGTAATGTTGGCAAAGACCCAGAAGTAAGATATTTAGAAAGTGGTGTTGCCGTTGCTAAATTTCCTTTTGCTACTAGCGAAACATATAAAAACAAAAACAATGAAAAAGTTACTAATACCGAATGGCATAATATAGTTTTATGGAGGGCACTAGCTGAGCTAGCTGAAAAATATATAAAAAAAGGCAGCCAGCTATTTATTGAAGGAAAAATTAAAACGCGATCTTACGATGATAAAGATGGCAATAAAAAGTATATAACCGAAATATATGGAGATACTGTTCAAATGCTTGGAAGAAAATCAGAATCAGGAGATTCTGCCTCATCAGAAAGTTCAAATAGCCAGGTATCTGATAATGCCACAAATGAAATTCTTCCTGATAATGATAACATTGAAGATGACTTACCATTTTAAAGGAATATAATACTTAATTAAATTGGACCCTGACCCGCTGTTGTTGATATTTGGTTTTGATATTACAACAAAACCCATTACTACTAATAGTATTATTGAATTTATAATATTGATAGTATTATTGCTTTGTTCTGCTTTAATTTCAGGTTCAGAGGTTGCCTATTTTTCACTGAATCCAAAAGAAATAAACCGGTTAAAAAAATCAAAATCTAAACTAGATCATAAGGCAATTAAACTATTAGATTCTCCGAATAAGCTTCTTGCAACGATATTGGTCTCAAATAATTTTGTAAATGTTGGGATTATTATTTTGTCAAGTTTCATTACCAATTCATTAATTAATTTTACAAACGCTGCAACAATTGGATTTATATTTCAGGTTGTAGTAATTACATTTGTTATTTTACTTTTTGGTGAAATTCTGCCAAAAGTATATGCATCGCAATACAGGTTAAGATTTGCCAGGCTAATGGTATATCCTTTAATTGTTCTTGAAAATGTATTTAGGCCTATTAATTCTCTCTTAATATCATCAACTTCAGTTATTAAAAAAAGATTTGATAAAAAACACAATATTTCAATTGACGAATTATCTGAAGCCATTAACATAACCTCAGAAAATATTCCAGAAGAGAAAAAAATATTAAAGGGAATTGTGAAATTTGGCAGTATTGATGTTAAAGAAATAATGAAGTCGAGAATTGATGTGGTTGCTGTGAATATAGAAACAAAATACAAAAAGTTACTTTCTATTATTGTTGACTCCGATTATTCGAGAATACCTGTTTATGAAGAAACTTTCGATAAAGTTAAAGGAGTGCTTTATGTTAAAGACTTGCTTCCATATATTAAAAGTGGTGATAGCTTTAGATGGCAAAAATTAATAAAACCCCCATATTTTGTGCCTGAGACAAAAAAAATTGATGATTTATTGGATGAATTTCAAAAAAACAAAATTCATATGGCAATTGTTATCGATGAGTACGGGGGCACTTCTGGAATTATAACAATGGAAGATATTATAGAAGAAATTGTTGGTGAAATAAATGATGAAAAAGACATTGAAGAATTCAGGTTTCATAAAATAGATAATTTAAACTTTATTTTTGAAGGAAAGACTTTATTAAACGATTTTTATAAAATTACAAATACTGATGATGACTTTTTTAATGAAATAAAAGGAGAATCAGAATCGTTAGCAGGATTAATACTTGAACTAAAAGGAGAATTACCAAAAAAAACAGAAATAATAAATTATAAACAATTTGAGTTTACTATCGATACTGTGGATAGCAGAAGAATTAAAAAAATTAGAGTAAAGATAATTCCTTCAAGAAAAAAGTAATGTCAAATCCTATATATAAAATAATAATTATTTCTTTTTTATTTATAACAATATTTATTTTAGGTTGTAAGAAATCATATACTCCAAAACCAAGAGGTTATTACAGAATTGACTTACCTGAAAAATCTTATATATCTTCAGATAAATCATTCCCATATAGTTTTAAGTACCCCAGTTATACAAAAATTTTAATTGACTCTTCGGATAATGCAGAACCATATTGGATTGATATTGATTATCCTCAATTAAAAGGGAAAATCCATATAAGCTATAAAATTATTAAGAATAACTTAAAAGTCCTTTCTGAAGATTCACATACATTTGCCTATAAACATGCAATAAAAGCTAGTGCAATTAATGAAAGATTGATCCAAAATAAAAGTAAAAATGTGTATGGTATTGTATATGAAATAAAAGGAAATGCAGCTTCTTCAATCCAATTTTATTTAACTGATAGTATTCATAATTTTTTGCGAGGATCTTTGTATTTTTACGTTGAACCAAATATTGATTCACTTGCACCGGTAGTAAATTTTTGTAAACAAGATATAGATTATTTAATTGAAACATTTGAATGGAATAATAAATAAATTTGAACGGTGGGCATGTTAATTAAAAAATATGTTGATACTGATGTTCTTCTTGGATTGTGGGATATAACTGAAGATTATAATACATTAATAAATGGGCTAAAATGAAATCAGGAAGACTTAAAAGTGTTAAATGGCTTCAATAATGAAAACAGAAAATTGGAATGGCTCAGTGTTAGACAACTATTAGCTGAACTAACAAATCCAGAAGTAGATATTATATATAATAATGAAAGAAAACCATTTCTATCTGATAATTCCTTTAATATTAGTATCTCACATTCCAAAAACTTTACTTCTATCATTTTAAGTAAAAAGAAGAAAGTTGGAGTTGATTTAGAATATATGTCACATAGAATTAGTTCTATTTCACATAAGTTTATAAATGAAAATGAAAACATTACTACTAATCCTGATTTGCTCAGATATCATTTATATATTCATTGGTGCGCAAAAGAGGCATTATATAAAATATGCGATAAACAAGAAATTAATTTTAAAGAAAATCTTATTATTGAATCTTTTGAACCAACTGTATATGGAATTGTAAAAGGTTATGTAAAAACAAATAATTTAAATGAAAGTTTTGATTTAAACTTTTTCAGATTAAATAATTATATTATTGCCTGGTGTTGTAAATAATTGCTAATGATACTTAATACGATTTATAATAAAATTGAAAAGAAAGAGAAAATCTTTTGTTTATTGATTGATCCTGATAAATATGAAAATAGTGATCTTACTGAAACAATAAAAATTGCAACTGATAATAATGTAGATTTTATTTTTATTGGAGGGAGTTTGATTTCAAAGAACCTTTTTGATACCGTTGATCTTATTAAGCAAATTACTCATATTCCGATAATTCTATTTCCAGGTAGTTGTCTGCAAATAACGGATAATGCCGATGGTATACTTTTTTTATCATTAATATCTGGCAGAAATCCAGATTTTCTGATTGGAAGTCATGTTGTAGCTGCTCCAATGATAAAAAAAAGTAACTTAGAAGTCATTCCAACCGGGTACATTTTAATTGATGGAAAAAACACTTCGTCAGTTCAATATATGAGTAACACTACACCAATTCCACCAGACAAAGTTGATATAATAACTGCCACTTCAGTGGCTGGTGAAATGCTTGGATTGAAATTAATTTATTTAGAGGCCGGAAGTGGCGCAATTGAACCAATTAATCCAACAATTATTAAAGCAGTAAAAAACAGTATAAATTTACCTATTATCGTGGGAGGTGGAATAAAAAATGAAGAAATATTAATTAATATTTTAAATGCTGGAGCTGATATTGTTGTAATAGGTAATGCTATTGAAAATAAAAAAAGTATTCTTGAAAACTTAATAAAAAACACTAAAAACTTTTAACTCATTTAATTATTTTTTAAATTTATAAATGCGATAATTAATTAATACAATAGTAAAAAATCATTTACTTAAATTTAATTTTAAAATTTTTTAATTAATATTTTGATTCAATTGATTAAAAAAATGAAAACTCAAAAAAATTATTCGAAAAAAAGCAAAGTTCATTTCAATGAAAACGATGACTTTGTTAAGCCAAAAAAAAGGCTTGATAAAAAAAAGAATGAGCAGAGATCAAGACAGCATTTTTACTTTGATGATGATGAAGATCTTGATTTTGGAGATTCTGATGATTTTAGTTACAATTTGAATGAAGATTTTGAAGATAACTATGATGATGAA
>CAZBZX010000336.1:0-5332 GCA_964496465.1 uncultured Bacteroidales bacterium | reverse complement strand
CAATGGACTATGACTGAGCTTATTAAGGGTGAATGGATGGACATTGTAAAACCTTATATCGAATTTTATGTAGACAGGACACCGGGTTCATTTATAGAGGAGAAAAATTACTCACTGGTTTGGCATTATAGAAAATCAGACC
The DNA here is from genome assembly GCA_964496465.1 of uncultured Bacteroidales bacterium. Taxonomy (GTDB): domain Bacteria; phylum Bacteroidota; class Bacteroidia; order Bacteroidales; family CAYFUP01; genus CAZBZX01. The sequence continues at coordinate 5,190 of CAZBZX010000336.1, read as the reverse complement.
CTGATCTAGGAATTTTAAGATCGTGGGAATTAAAAGATGAATTGATGAACCTCGTTTCAAACCTAAGTCTTGAAATAATGGATGGAGATAAAGTAATTGAAATAAAAAATGCCGGGGTAAATAAAGGGCGTGCTGCATTAAATAAAATAGGAAATATACGCTACGATTTCATTTTTGGTATTGGTGACGACTGGACAGATGAATATCTATTTGAAGCTTTACCGCAAGAAGCTATTACTATTAAAGTAGGAACTAAAAATACAAAAGCAAAATATTACGTTGAAGGATCTGAAAGTGTAAGAATATTGTTAAAGAATTTAAGTGGAAGTTAATATTATATCATTGAATATTAGTAAAATTATTTATTTTTAATATAGAAATTAAACCAACTAAAATAATCACGATGAAATTAACAAAAGGAATTCTATTAATTATCATTGCAGTAATACTGCAGTCCTGTTTGAAAAAACCTTATCAAAACACTAAACTGCCAATTGAACATCGAGTAGAAGACTTACTAAAAAGAATGACCCTTGAAGAAAAAATTGAGATAATAGGCGGATTTGAAAATTTCAATATTAAACCACTTGAACGCCTTAATATCCCAATGATTAGAATGGCTGACGGTCCGGTTGGTGTAAGAAATTATGGAAAATCAACTGCATATCCTGGCTCTATCTTATTAGCTGCCTCATTTAATACCATAATAGCTCAAAATGTCGGTAAATCGATCGCTACAGAAGCCAAAGCAAAAAATGTACACATTATGCTCGGACCTGCGATGAATATACATCGTGGACCAATGTGCGGAAGAAATTTTGAGTACCTGGGTGAAGATCCTTTTCTGGCAGGAGAAATTGCTTCTAACTACATTATTGGTATGCAAAACGAAGGAGTAATGGCAACAGCAAAGCATTACGTAGCAAATTACCAGGATTTTGGCAGGCATACCGTCAGTTCTGATATGGATGAAAGGACATTGCGCGAAATTTATTTACCAGCTTTTAAAGCATGCGTTCAAAAAGGAAAAGTTGCATCGGTAATGACAGCTTATAACCTGGTAAATGGGGTACATTGTTCGCAAAATGGATTTATAAATAATGACATATTAAAAAATGAGTGGGGATTTGAAGGATTTATTATGTCGGACTGGACTTCGACTTATTCAAGTATTGGAGCAGCAAATGGAGGACTTGACCTTGAAATGCCTTATGCAAAATACATGAATAAGGATAGCCTTTTACCTGCTATTAATGAAGGTATAGTTACAGAATCAACTATAAACGATAAAGTAAGAAGAATACTTAGAATGATCATGAAATTTGGCTATTTTGACAATCCTGATTTAGCAGCAGGCACTCAAGTTGATCTTCAGGAATGCTCTAACACAGCTTTAGAGGCTGCCAGGGAAGGAGTAGTTTTATTGAAAAATAAAAAAATATTACCTCTCGATAAACACATGTTAAAAACGATTGCCATACTTGGACCAAATGTTGAACCTGCAGTTACTGGTGGTGGGGGTAGCTCATTTGTATCGCCTATTAATTCTGTTTCAATTAAAGAAGGTATTGAAAAACTTGTTGGTAGTGAAGTTAACGTTTTATATTCTGCTGGTCCATTTGAGCAAGTATCTAAAGAATTCTTTAAGGAAAATAATCATTTTTACAGTTTAACTGATAGTGGTAAAGTGAATGGATTAAAAGCTGAATTTTTTGATAATATGGAATTAAAAAATGATGCAATAGCTAATCGAATTGATGAAGTAATTGATTTTGATTTTGATAAATACATTGTAAATGAAATTATTTGTCAAAGTGTATCTGTTCGTTGGACTGGAAAGATAATGGTCAATGAGTCAGGAAAATATAAATTTGTAGCAAGTGGAGATGATGGTTATCGTGTTTATGTAGATAATAAAGTTATATTGGATGAATGGCATGACCAGTCTGAAAAAACTTCTCAGGAAGTTGTTAATTTGGAAGCAAATAAGGAATACGAAATCAAACTTGAATACTTTCAGAATGGAGGTAGTGCAAGTTTTAGGTTTGGTTATGAAAAGTTTAGTCATAATTCAGCTCAAGAAGCATTCGACTTTGCTAAAAAAGCCGATGCTGTTATTGTTGGAGTTGGTTTTAATAATCGCACCGAAAGTGAAGGTTCTGACAGAACCTTTGACTTGCCAAAAGAACAAGAAAAATTTCTCAATGATATACTTGATTTAAATGAAAATACCATTGTTGTTTTATTTAGTGGTGGTAATGTTAATATGCAATCGTGGTTACCAAAAACAAAAGCATTATTGCATGCTTTTTATCCTGGACAAGAAGGTGGACAAGCAATTGCAGAAATACTTTTTGGATTAATCAATCCTTCAGGGAAACTACCGGTTTCTTTCGAAAAACAATGGAAAGATAACCCAACAGCCAACAGTTATTTTGATGATGATGAAGATAAAAAAGTATTCTTTTCAGAAGGAATTTATCTAGGTTACCGATATTATGATACAAAAAATGTTGAACCACAATTTCCATTTGGATTTGGCCTTTCATATACATCATTTGAATATTCAGATCTAGACATAATACAAAATGAAGATACTTCAATTACTATTACTCTTAATTTAAAAAATACAGGCGATAAATATGGAAAAGAAATAGTCCAGGTTTATATTTCCGACTTGGAATGCAGCACCGACAGACCAGTTAAAGAGTTGAAAGGATTTGGGAAAATTGGATTAAATCCGGATCAACAAGATAAAATTGAAATTTCAATTCCAAAAGAAGCCTTTTCATTTTTTAGTGAAGAAAAAGGTAAATGGATTATTGAACCAGGTGAATTTGAAATTATTGTTGGATCATCATCAAAAGATATCAGACTTTCAGAAAAAATTATGTTGTAATCAACAAATCAAAAAAATTAAATGATGCCATCGCTTTTTACTTATTATTTTTAGTATTGAATATTCATCTTCTTAAATAATAAATAATTGTGATGGCATACTTTTTTATATTGAATCCTTCCATAATTTTATTTTTTGATTTAATTACTTAGGTAAACTTAAAGACTTAAACGTATTATTAATAAAACAATGAAAACAAGTATAGCAATAGTATCCATTTTAATACTTGCTTCATGTCAAAAACTTACTAAGCAAAATGCATGTAACCAGGTCAATCCTGAAGATCTAAAGATAATGCATCATATTATAGAAAGATCCCAACCTGATACGGTTAAAAAATATATTAATTATTTTATTAATAAATTAGAACTGCCCTCAACGGCTATTGGAATTCCTGATGGGGAATATTATGGTGAAACACCATACGATGATTATGAATATAAACATGTTATAAGGATAATTATTGAAAATAATAAATTTACCGAGGTGGAATACGATGAAATAAAAATAGGTAATCAAAGCAAACGATATGATGTTGATTATTGTAAAAAAATGAAAAATAATATTGAAGGCTCTTCTCCCGATATTTCTTATGCCAGCTATGAAAAACAACTCCTTGATAAGCAAAACCTGAATGAAATTGATGCTGTATCAGGTGCTACCTATTCACTGTATCGATTTAAACTGGCTGTAATTTATGCAATTACAGATAAATAACATCTTCAAAAGTCTATTACATTTTTATTATCTGATTCATTCACTTGATTTTTAATCAAATTTTTGTAAATTAGTTATTCGATAATAAAAATTTAATTAAGGATCACCTTTATCTAAAATAGTGGAGCTCAGCAACCACTTAAAAAACGAGGCGTAACCGAAAAGCCATATGAGTAGGAAATACCTAAACCAATTAATTATGAGCTCATTAATATCAATTATTATTGTTGTCCTGCTTATTGTAGCATTATGGAAAGTATATACAAAAGCTGGCAAACCTGGATGGGCATGTTTAATCCCTATCTATAATTTAATAGTTTTATTTGAAATTGTTGGAAAACCATGGTGGTGGTTATTACTTATGTTAATACCGGTAGTTAATGTTGTTTTTTTAATCTGGACATTTAATTTATTATCAAAAAGCTTTGGAAAAGATGTTGGATTTACTATAGGTTTGATCCTTTTAAGCGTAGTTTTTATTCCTATTTTAGGTTTTGGAGCAGCCGAGTATAAAGGACCAGCAGGAAAATAAAAGACGAATTAAAAAGTATATACTTAATTTACGAAAAATAGAATATATGTGTAAAAGGTGATTCCGGAAACACAAACTGAAGGATAATTATAGTATATACTTTTTTTCACATTATTAAAAATCTTAAATTTTACTTATGACTGAAAATAAACTATTAATGGAGCAAGCACGTGAAGCGCTCAGAGGAAAATGGGGTTTAGCTATTGGTACATTCTTAATATATATGGTACTGGTTTTATTTATACAATCAATAAAAGGTTTGGGAAGCCTGGCATCACTTATTATTACGGGGCCAATGTCTGTTGGCATTTCAATTTTTGCTTTATCCATTGCGAGAAATCAGAATGCATATCTTGAACAAATTTTTCAAGGTTTTAAAAAATTTGAAACTTCATTAGCTGCTTATTTATTAATGATTGTTTTTGTTATTTTATGGTCGCTGTTGTTAATAATTCCAGGCATTATTTATGCCATTTCAGTTTCGCAGATTTTTTACATTATTTCTGAAGATGATACCATTCGACCGATGGAGGCTTTGAAAAAAAGCCAGAAAATAATGTATGGGTATAAATGGAAGTTTTTTCGTTTAGGATTACGGTTTTTTCTGTGGTCTTTATTATGCATATTAACATTTGGAATAGGATTTTTGTGGTTAATACCTTGGGCATATGTAACATTTGCGAAATTCTATGATGATATCAAGGATCAATTAACTGTAAATTAAATTTAAATAAAGCACTAATATCATATAAAATATAAACGAATCTAAGATAGGGATTACAATATTAATATACGTCTTATTAATAAAATTAAAAAGATCATAAAATGAAATCCCTATTGATATATTCTTCTAATATTCTTCTATTTTTAATTTTTTATAATTGTTATACTCAAAACAATACAAATTATATTTCTTCTTTTAAAGATACATTAAATGCCTTATCAAATCGCTCTGAAAATGAATTCTTAAAATTGCATTGTCAGTCGATAATTAGTTAACCCTTAAAAAGTACCGATATTCAAAACTAATAAGAAATCACAT
>CAZBZX010000335.1:0-5363 GCA_964496465.1 uncultured Bacteroidales bacterium | reverse complement strand
AAATTATTTTGAATCTATTGACTAAATTTTGTTATAGTAGTTTGGCCTGTAATTAGAATGATTGAGATTGACTTTTAGTTGGACTGAAAAAGAAATATTTTTAATGCTAACCCAATAACAATTTTATCTCGAAGTTTATTGATCCATATATGAATTTAACAATATATCTTCCGGTGGAGCCGGGAAAAAATATTCACTTTTATCATAAACATTTGGAGGGTAAGTATTAACATCCGGATATTTTAGATTTGGTAATTCTTCTACCATTTCAAGCCTGACCAAATCAAACCACCGGCCTTCGAGTTCTCCGGCTAATTCCCATGCCCTTTCCCAGACAACCGAATCGGCAAATGCTTCAGGCGATAAACCCGGTTGAAGATCGTAAGGTGAAGGTGTATTTAAGTCAAGGTTGTGTGCTCTTCTCCTGATCGTATTAATACATTCATAAGCCAATTGATCTATTTCTCCAGAACGTGCTTTAGCTTCAGCATAGGTTAGTAAAGTCTGAGCAAATCTAATCACATAAATTTTATTTAAACCATTAAATATTCCAATATCACTCCCATGATTCGAATATAAATCATAAAAAAATTTCCTATAACTTACCAAATCACACGGTGAATGTACTTTATTAAAGTGTATCAGGTAGCAGGTATCAACTGATGTCAAATTTCCAGCAGGTGTAAGATGTGGTTCAACCGGATTAATATAAGTTTCAAGTGTGTCAATATTACTATCTATCCCTTCATATTCATATTGATATCCATGTGGAACATATATAGTATTATAAAAAGTTATATCTTTTCTATAGCTTACCGGATAAGTGTTAAAAAATTTTCTCTCAACCGGATAATAATATGGATCAATAGACCTGTCAGGAAGTAGTATATTACCTCCTCCATAAAATTCTCCTGCAAAATAATAACCATGATACATTTCATTAATTATAAAATATTCATCTGGTTGTCTATAGATAGCGAACACATTTTCATTATTATATAAATTATTGTTAAGCCATAGTTCAGCAAAATCATCAATTATGTCGAATCCATAGGATGCTTTATTTTCAATTACCTCAGCAGAGTATTGTGCAGCAAGAGTATATTTTGCTATATCTTTACATGGGTACCCGGCCCAACTTAAATATACTTCTGATAGTAAGGCCTTTGCTGTTCCAACATGTGGTGTTATAAATGATTCTCTAGCTTCAGAATTATTTGCAGGTAATAATTCAATGGAGATTTTTAAATCACTTTCAATAAATTGATATATTTCCTCATAAGTGCTTTTTTTTATATCGTACTTTATGTCTCTATCCTTAACTATAGGAATTTGGCCATAAGTTCTTGTTAACCTAAAATAGCAATAGGCTCTTATAAAATGTAATTCACCCATGATTTTTAGGATAGATTTGTCATCAATAGCTTTATAATCGAATTGAGTTATTATATTATTTAATGAACCAAGAATTTTATACATACTTTGCCAGGTATAATATATATCATCCGAATATTGATAATTATAAAAATATTCAGGACCGATAAAATCTTCACAATGTGCACTAATATCGACCCAGTATATGGAATATAACTGTGTGCCAAAATTAGACTGATATAAATCATCGCCCTTAATATTTGGTAAGAAGTAAGATAAACAACCTTGCTCATAGTTACTTAAATTATAAAAAAAAGAGTAAGCCAACTGACCATAAACTCCTTGTGTGGCTTCTAACAATTGCTCGTAAGATGTTATTTTTGTAATAGAAAGTTCTTCTTCATGAAAGAGTTTTTCACATGCATAAAATAAAATAGCGGTTGCCATTAAAATTATAATAAACTTTGATTTGCTTTTTGAATTACTTAATATTCTCATTTTTTAGTTAATTATTAATTTATAATTAAAAAGTTATCCCCAGCGACATATATACCGCTTTTGGGTTAGGAATGGCTCCTTTGTCGATAGCATTGTCAGAAAAATTATTATCTGTAAATATGGTTGCTTCCGGATCATATCCCTTGTATTTAGTAATGGTAATGAAGTTTTCAAAGCTTAACGAAAAATTAATTTTTGCGTGGTTGAAAAACACTTTTGATGGTTCGTAACTAAGTGTTAAAGATTTTAAACGAATAAAGCTGGCATCGTCAATAAATAAATTTGAAAGGTAAAATTGTTCATAAGTTATTGCGAATAGTGAGTCATTTATATAATTTTTTATTTCTTTGTTTGTAACAGCCATGTATGTGCCTGCTCTTGTAGCATTAAATTTTTCTGTGCCAATTACCGCATACCATAAAATATCAATATTAAAATTTTTAATTTGAAATGTATTTAAAAGGTTCCATGTATATTTTGGTATGGCATTTCCAATAATAACCAAATCTTTTTCATTAATCTTTAAGTCGGATGTATCAACATTTAGAAATTTCATCTCTCCAATTTTAATATATTGTCTGGTCTTAGCTAACTCATCTTCTTTAGTCCATTTGCCTATGCATTTATATCCGTATATATTTCCCATCCGTTGGTTTTCTTCTATTTTAAAATATGGAATTAATATATCATAATCACTAAATTCCAATGATTCATCTTCTAATAACGTATTAACTATTTGATTAGATGTTGATATATTAAATTTTGTCTGCCATATAAAATTTCTGTTTTTGACTGGAATGGCATCTAATTCTAGTTCGCTTCCTGTTACTGTTATTTTGCCAATATTAAGGTATTGTTTTCCTCCTGCATAATATTTTGGTATGTCTCTTAAAACAATTAGATTATCAATTGTTTTAAAATAACGAGCTGCTTTTAGGTTTAAGCGATTATTTAATGCATTAATATCAAAACCAAGATTAAATTCAGAAGTTGATTCATGTTTTAAAAAATGATTAGCAAATTGTTCAATAGCAGGCCTTTCTACAGTATTTCCCCCAATTGTATAATTATAATTCGAATAAAGGTCATTGGTAAGTCCATTTAATGGATAATTTCCACTGTTTCCCCAATTTGCATAAATTTTCCAATTTGATAGCCACAAACTGTTTTTTAAAGGCCATTCTTTTGCCAAATCCCAACTCAATGCTACTGATGGAAATAAAGAATAATATTCAGTATAAAATCCTTCTTTAATTTTACTCACATTTGTTACAGCCGAAATAAAGTATTTCCTTTTATAATTATAACTTATATTTGCTACATAAGAATTTAGAATTCGTATAACTGAACCTTTAACTCCATAAGCTGCCATTGAATTTCTTAAATAAGAATATTTTTCATAACTACCTTTGGTTGTATCAACCTTCCACCAAAGATTATCCTGATAATAACGATATGCTGCTACAAAATCGATCTCATGATTGTTGAAATTTTTGTTATATGATAGATTGTATTGGTGATTTAGCAAGATTACATCTTCTGAAGATTTTAAAAGGATATTATTTGTATAATGTCCTGATGAGCCATAATAAAAATATAAATAAGTCAAATCATAACCTGATTTTCTGTTCATTAATGAACCTATCGCGTTAAAACTTAAGTGTTCATTAACTTGTAACCTGGCTGATATATTGAAAATATTGGTTTTTATATTTAATGAGTGGTTATTTTGACTTATAATTGAATCAGGATAAGTATTATCTATCAGTTGTCCATAACCATATAAAATTCTTTGCGCATATCCTGCATACATAAATGTATCACCAAGAATTCTCTTTTCACGCAAAAGCGTATCAGGAGTGCATTCCAAACAAGGTGACCTGTTAATCCCTTCAAAAATCAATCGGTTACCTTTATAAATATTCTGGTTGTTTTCATTACCTTGTTTGCTACCCCTATAGCCAAACTCAATAGCTAATTTCTTAAAAAAATTCCTTGATAATTTTGTTGAAAAAGTAAACCGGTCATATCCCGAATTGGCTATTATACCTGTTTGATCCAAATAGTTACTTGAGAAGTAATAATTTGTATTTTTATATCTACCTGAAGCGGATATTTGATTTTCTTTAAGTACTCCTGTTTGAAAAATATCACGTTGCCTGTCCCTGTTACAAAGTGTATCAGAAAAAGGAGGATAATAATTTCTATATCCATATCCTAATTTACTTTTAAGCGAATCAAAAGATGTAAGTTGTTCTTTGGTAGTCATAAGGTCATAAAAATTATCAAACCACTGGAAACCAAATTTTGTAGTGTAATTTATTCGCTGTTCACCTCCTTTTTTAGTATCAATAAGTATAACACCATTACCCCCCTGAAATCCGTATAGAGCAGTTGAAGAGGCATCTTTTAATACAGTAATATTTTCAATGTCATTAATATTTAAATCAGCTATTCCTAAACTCGACATGTTCACAATGGGAACTGGTACTCCGTCAACAATATACAAAGGTTCGGCTGATGAAAAAAATGAATTTTGTCCTCTTATCCTTATTTTCTGATGATCACCGGGGGCTCCTGAAGTTTTTGTTGCCCAAACTCCTGCAATCCTGGCATGCAAAATATCAGAGGCATTATTTGTATTTTGTTTTTCAATTACTTCAACTCCTAATGATGGTATTTCACGGCCATAATCCATATTACCGAAAAATCTTCTTTGGGCTGTAATTTTAACTTCTTCAAGTTTTGTAACATCCTGATTTAAAAGTATTTCAAGATTGTAGTTTTTATTCAAGCTAATAGTTATCTCTTTTTGCTCATATCCTATATAACTTATAGCAATTGTATATTCACCTTCATTTAGGGTTAAACTATAAAAACCTTCAGGATCTGTTATTGTTCCTTTTTGAGTGTCTTTTATATATACATTCACCCCAATCAGGTTTTCATTGGTTAAGCTATCTTTTATAGTCCCCGAGATTTCATATTTATTAATTTGTTTTTTTGGTTGAAGAATTATATATTCTTCATTTAAGGAATATTCAATATTCAGTAACTTATTCATTATATTCAAAACTTCAGATAATGTCGGATTAGCATTTTGAAGTTCAATAGTTTTTTCTAGTGGCAGGGAATTACTATTATACATAATATTAATTCCCTGTTCCTCATTCAGTTTTTCTATTATTTGAATGAGTTTATATTTCCCTGGTTTTAATGTAGTATTTTGATATAACTTAATCGAAGAAATTGCATTTAATTTCAAAATTATAAACAGAATAAAATATAATCCAGTCAATCCTTTTTTTAACATAATAAATTAATTTGTGTTTAATGGAACTTGTAATATTTATTGAATTCTGAGAGTATCGCCGTCTTTGATGAATTTAATCTTCAATGTTTTTTCAATCACACTAAGAATCTCATTTAGTGATACATCGTCAAAATTTCCTGTAAACGAATATTTATCTGAATATTGGTAACTTCCTGCT
>CAZBZX010000334.1:0-5371 GCA_964496465.1 uncultured Bacteroidales bacterium | reverse complement strand
ATAATTTAGGCACACAGGAAATTGCGGGAATTCATCAATTACATTTTGCGGTGGCGTGAATAAAATTCCTGCATCAGCTGCCTTAAGCATAGAAACATCATTATAGGAGTCTCCAAAAGCAACCACTTTATATTCCATACTTTTTAAGGCCTCAACCACTTTTCTTTTTGGATCTTTTTGGCGAAGGTTATAATTGGTAATCCTGTTGGTTTCATCAACGGTTAATGTATGGCAGAAAAGGGTTGGTCTGTTTAATTGCCTCATTAAAGGGTCGGCAAATTCCCTGAAAGTATCAGAAACAACAATTAATTGTGTGCGTTCTTTTATCCATTGGATCATTTCCAGTGCCCCTTCAAGCGGCTTTATAGTAGCAATTATATCCTGGATATCTTTGAGTTTTAATCCATGTTGGTCCAGAATTTTTAACCTGTATTGCATTAATTCATCATAATTTGAAATATCCCGGGTGGTGAGTTTTAATTCTTCAATACCGGTTTTTTTCGATACGTTAATCCAAACTTCTGGAACAAAAACGCCTTCAAGATCACAGCAAACAATGTACATATTACTTATAATTTTCTTTTAAATAGTTTTTAAATTTCTGATAATTATTGTTGATTTTATCCATAAATTCTTCTTTCATATCTAGTCCTTTAAGGCTTTCTGGAAGTTCAGGATCAAATTCTAGTAATTCATTAATCTCTTTAGGAAATTTTGCCGGATGTGCAGTTTCCAGTGAAACGCATAATTGATCAGGATTATCAACTGTTTTATGATGTTGTAAAAATCGCATTAATCCAGCCCAACCTACAGAACCATGTGGTTCGAGCAATAATTGATATTCACTCCATGCTTGTTGTATCATATCTTTTGTTTCCCTGTCGCTTATGCTTACTGCCCACATGTCGTTTTTTATTAAATCAATATTGGGCGATTTCATTATTTTCCCAATTTCAATAATTATTACTCCAAATAATTAAATTATACATTCCATGTTACTCGGATGCCCAACGTTCATAGCACTGGAAATACAATTTATAGAAGGAATAATAGTATGATATTTATTTGTCTGGAAATACACTGGTACTTCATCATTTTCGTTGGTAGAAACTACAAATTTTTCAACAGGTAATCCCATTTTATTGGCTATTAAGCCACCCATTAAATCACCAAAATTTCCTGAGGGAACAGAAAATATTATCTTTTCATCAACTCCTTGTTTTTTTAATTTAACGTAGGAATAGGTGTAATACATCGATTGTGGCAACAACCTTCCTATATTAATGGAATTAGCAGAAGAAAGTTGCAGATAATCCAGATTTCGGTCATTAAAAGCTTGTTTAACCAAAGCCTGGCAATCGTCGAACTTGCCATCAAGTGCAAGAATTTTAATATTTTTTTTGAGGGTTGTCATTTGTTTTCGTTGCCTGTCTGTTACTTCCTTTTCAGGAAACAAAATAACAACATCAATATTATCCAACCCATAAAATGCATTGGCAATAGCGCTTCCTGTATCGCCAGAAGTTGCAGTTAAAATAAGCATTTTTCGATTTTCTTTTTGCAAGAAATATTGCATTAACCGTCCCATCATCCGAGCAGCAAAATCTTTAAACGATGCTGTTGGACCCTGATCTAAGCGCATTATAAATTTTCTGTCAGTAACATGCTCTAGCGGAACACTGTAATTATATGCATCTTTAGTAATTGCTAATAAATCATTTTCCTCAATTTCATCCTTCAGGAATTTTTTTCCAATTTCAAATGCAATCTCATAATATTGCATGGATGAATATTTTTCTAAATCTCCATTTTCAAAAACCGGAATAGTGGATGGCATAAATAGACCGCCATCGGGAGCTAATCCTTTTAATAGTGCATCGCGAAAAGTTACCGATTCTGAATTATGGTTAGTTGAATAGTATAATATTTTGTTGTTCATTAATAGTCAAAAATTTAAAAGGGCTCAAAGTTAGTTGAATGTATTTAATAATTCAAAATGTTTTTCAGTAAATTCAGTTAACGATTTTATCACCAAATCTGCTATAACTAACTTCGGATTATCGGTATCATTATTTCCCGGAACAGCCACTGTTTTCATTCGGGCTGCTTTGGCTGCTATTATACCAAATAACGAGTCTTCAAAGACCAAACAGTTAATTGGTTTAATATTTATTCTTTTTGCAGCATTAATATAGACTGCAGGATGAGGTTTCCCATATTCTTCTTCATCTCCACTATGAATCATATCAAAATAGTTACGAATTTGTAATTTATCGAGCGCGCTATATATTATTCCATAGGGTGATGCAGAAGCAAGTCCAATTTTAATTTTTTTATTTTTAAAGAAATCGAGAATTTCATTTACACCTGGTAAAGGTTTACCAAACTCCTGAATTTTCTGCTCTACTTGATCAAAAATTTCATATCGAATTTTATTTAGGTCATAATTATCCCATGGTTTTATTTTATAATAATATTCAACCAATTCATTTACAGGTAAACCATAAGTTGTATCAATAGCAGTTGGGCTAGTTTCAATCCCTAGTTTTTGAAAGAAATTATATTCGGTTTCCTGCCAGAGTGGTTCAGAATTAATTAATAAACCATCTAAATCAAATAATACTGCTTCAATCATTTGTTGAATTTATAATTTATTGAATTTTTGATTTTAAGAGTGCAAATATAGGCTTTTGAATGCTTTATTTGACTTCGAATTTTATTTTTAACGACACCTTTTTAGCAACAGGTTTATTATTTTCCAGGGCAGGTTTCCAGTCTGGACCTTCCTTGAGTAATCTAATAGCCTCATTATCAAAAATCTCACCCTGACTTTTAACAACGATAATATTTGTTATTACTCCATTCGATTCAACAGTAAATTTAAGCTTAACAATAACATCTTTATCAAATTCAGGCATTTCATTATAGCGAATATTTTCTTTTATATACTTTTTAAAATTATCCATTCCTTCGACTGGTTCAGGAGGATAAAAAGAATATTCATTTTCTGTTTCATCACCTTTAATTGATACTACTGAACCTGTAACATCTGATTTTTTTATTGATCCGTAACCAACTACAACTACTTCATCAATTGCTATAAGGTCTTCCTGTAATTCAACATTTATTTCATCATTTTCAACCACCTCGACCTCTTTTGTCACATATCCAAGAAAATTAAAAATTAAGGCAGGGTTTTCTGTTTTTGGGACTTCAATTATATAGTTCCCATCGATATCAGTTACTGCGCCGATTGTTGTTCCCTTTACTATTACATTTACTCCGGGAATAGGTTCATTATTAATTTCATCTATTACCTGACCTTTTATATTAGCATAACTTATTCCGGGAGCACTTGATCCTTTTTTATATTTCGATCTGGCCATCTTTATACCTGAGGAACTTGATAAGCTTGATTTGACCATAGCAGGTTCTTCATCTTTCAAATGTGATATAGTACTTACTATTTCAGATTCCTGGCTTTCTTCAAAGGCATAAAAATCCGAGTCAATATCGTTAAATTGTAAGTCTTCCATGCTTTCTTCTTCATCCGCAACGTTCATTTCAAAATATTCTAGATTACTATCTACATCAAACATATCTGGCTTTTCCTCAATTATTTTTGCTTTTTGTTTTTTTATTTCTCTTTCTTCAACTTTTTCTTTCATTTTTTTCAATTCACCAATTTCAGTTGTTTGGCTTTTTTCTTTTACAATACCAACTGAATCTTCAACTTTTGGTACACTTTCAGCAATTTGTCCGGTTTTATCCATAGTTTGAAAAATATAAAACATAATACTGCCAACACCAATCAATAATGCAATTAATGCAGCATAGCGAATAAATTGCAATGGTAATAGTCTTTTATTTTTCCGGTTTAATTTTGAATCAAGAATAATATTTAAATCTTTCAAATCGTTTTTTAACTTATCTGGACTAATAGATGAAAGACCTTCATAAGCTTCTTCATCAAATAAATCCTGCATCACCTTTTTTTCAAAAGCGTGCTTTTCTTCATTTGATAATGAATTTGTGAAATATCTCAGGTATTGTTTCACATTCAAACTTATATGTCTTTTCTTTTTAGCCATTTTTAGTCTCAAGACAAATCTTTAAATTTCTTTTTCCATTTTGAATAAAGCTTTTTACTTTACTATCCGATAATTTTAATTCTTCACTAATTTCTTTATAGCATTTATTATCAAAATAAAACAATTGTATGCACTTTTTTTGTTCATTTTTAAGTTTTTCAATACAATCTTTTAATGCTAGTTCTAAATCAATTTCATCTATTTTATCAATAGGATGCAAATTAATAGTCGATTCCATAACTTTTTCTACTGAAAATTCCTGAAAATTTTTTGATACTGATTTTTGTTTCCGGAGTTCCATTAAACAAAAGTTTTTTGTTAGTACATATAACCAGCTTTTAAAATTTTGAATAGAATGTTTACCAACTTCAACTATCAGTTTTTCAAAAATCATAATAACGGCATCTTTACTTTCTTCCCTGTCTTTTAAATATTTTAAACAAACGCCATATACCAGGTGCATATATCGTTGAAATAGCTCGCCTAATATTTCAAGATTTTTTGTAGCCGCATATTTTTCAATTAGCAATTTATCAGAAAATTTTCGAAAATTTATATTTTTTTTAACGATTAACAATTGAACTAATGATATGAATTTTAAATATTTATAATAATAAACTTAAAGATACGCAAAAAAAGTATCCGAAATTTATGGAATTTTTTCATGGCTTGCATCCTGTTTATAGAAATCAAAAGAAAGTAATTTAATGTTTAACTAAAAATTATAGTCATGAAAAAACTAATTTTTTTAATCACAAGTATGATTATTTTAATGGTAAGCCAGGGAAGTACCCAAAAAGGCTTAATTGTAAAAGGAACCGTTGCTGATGCTTCAACAAATACCCTTTTACCTGGCGTAAATGTCATCGAGAAAGGAACAAATAATGGTGTGGTTACCAATATTGATGGTAAATATGAAATTAATTTATCCACTGAAAATGCAGTTCTCGAGTTTTCTTTTATAGGTTATGAAACTGAAGAAGTAAAAGTTGTAGGAAGATCTATTATTAATGTTCAATTAGCTCAAAGTATTGCAGAATTAGATGAAGTAGTGGTAGTTGGATATGGAGTTCAAAAGAAAAGTGAATTAACCGGTTCAGTTCAATCCATTTCTTCTTTTCATGGAGGTAGAGCGAAGCAAAAGTGTGCTCCGGCAATGGTCCTTTATGATGCTGAATACATCGAATTTAACACTGAAGGATATTCAACCATTCATGAAAACGGTTTTAAGGATGTAAAGATAAATCCCCTCTCAACTTTTTCAATTGATGTAGATGCTG
>CAZBZX010000333.1:0-5395 GCA_964496465.1 uncultured Bacteroidales bacterium | reverse complement strand
GTAAAAAATAAATCAGTAAAAGAAAGACCAAGGTAATATTTTTATCTGGAAACGGGAAAAATTGAAAATAAGGATACTCAATTATCTTCATTCTAAGTATAATTATTTTCTAGGTTAAAATAAATTAATGCTAATGAATACAATATCCGAGGATTAATCCAGTCCAGCTCATTCATTTTGAGATACAGTAAAACGGTTATGGCCTGATTTATCGTATCAGGATTATTGACTTCTGGCTATTATGAATGATAACTTTAACTGGTCTTTATTCAATAATAATGTCACTAAATTTTGTCCTTACTAAATCCAGTTTATCGACAAATGGCCTGATATTTTTAGTTGCCATCGAATCTTCATGGCCAAAGCTGATCCGGTGCGTCTGTGAGTTATTAGTAATTTAAATCCAGGTGTCCGCAACCTCTTCCAAGTGGAGATAAAAAGCTGAACAATATTATCCGGGCTTTAGCTCTGGGAATTTTAAAAATATAGTAAGAATTTGTGTGTAGGCAAGTAGCCTGAGAAAACCTCATAAATTATTTTATAATTAAAGCTTTTGAATAGGATAATTTATTCCCAATAATGTTAATTATGTAAAAACCTTTATAGAGAGCCGAAATATCAATCAACAATATTTCATTTTTGTTTACTGACCGGAAGCTTTTTACAATTAATTCATTACCAACATAATCAATTACTTTTATGGTAATATCATCATACTCGTTGTATAAGAATTCAACATTCAGGAAATAATAAGCCGGATTAGGATATATTTTAATCAAATCATATACGTCAGTGAATTCTATATTCGAAGGGCTAATAACTATAATAGTCATACTATCGGAATTAGTGCATGAATTTGTATCAGTTACAACAACCCAATAAGCATGTTCGCCTACTCCGATCTCTGAACCGGTAACCTCGATGTATGATAAATCGGAACCATTACTCCATAGATATGAATATTCGGATATCCCAATATCTAATTTAATATTCTGGTAAGTATAGATAGTTGTGTCATTACCAAGATCCACAAAGGGTAAATTAAATATCTGAAGGATTATTGAGTCGGCAGAACTTTCACAGGCCGCAATTGTTTGGGTTACAAAATAAGTATATACTCCGGCTTGTGTTTGCCCTGTAGAGTAAACGCTTCCTGAATGTAACAGGTTTGTCAGTCCGGCATCTGAGTACCATTGAATATTCTCTCCTGTTGCCGTTAAATCAGGGACATTTTCTCCTCCGCACACTGTTATATCCTCTACCATAGGTGCTACCGGGATTGGATTAATGGTTAGAGTCACCGTATCAAGCGGACTTTCACAATTTAAAATGGTTTGGGTTGCATAATAACGATATGTTCCTGTTTGAGTATTCGATATAGCAAGTGTATCACCAATACCTTCAAACTGATAAGGATTATCTCTAATACAGCGAACACTGGCCTGTGTACTATAATAGTCTTCACAAATGTTTTTTACTTCGTGGTTATCATAGCTTAATACTATGGTTTTTACCATCTCCTTATAGCAAAAATTCGAAGTCCAGAAATACGCATTTTCTCCCATTTTATTGAATCCAAAACCTTGTTCTGAATAGCCAAAATATCCCCCGGGCAATGCTGTAAATTGGCTCTCATTAGAAGCACCATCATTTGGAGGATACCAGTATAATTCGGATTCTTCTTTTAATTTTCCTCCGGCAATACTATCACCTCCCATATAATCTATAAGTATTTGCCATTCTGCCATACTGGGAATATGCCATCCCGTTGAACATATTTCCCGATCAATTGGGTAAAAGTTATAAAGTCGGCCATATGTATCAGCATAGCTATTACTATCATTATTATAATAGGAGGAATATTGAGGTATATAGTAATTCAGATTTTCAGCCATCCATATCTGATTACCAATCTGCACTTGTTTGTAGCTTTGACTATCACGAAAATCAATAAAGGTACTCTCAATATCTCGATACCATGTAATATTCTCTCCAATGGCTACTAAAATCGGTTCTGCTTCATTTTCACATATTGTAACATCTTCAGTAATAGGTGGCGAGGGTACCGGATTGATTGCATATATAAGTGTATCAGGTAGACTTTCACAATCATACATGGATTGAGTCACATAAAAAATATTCTCTCCAATATGTATTGGATAATCACCTATGTAGAAATCATTAAAATATGAGATAACATTTGTTAATTCCGGATCATCATACCAAATAACATTAGTACCATAGGTAAATAAATAATCAAGATTATTTCCTTCACAAATTGAAGTATCATAAGCAATTGGGGGTGGTAGTACTGGATTAATAGTAAAAATAACTTCTACCGGAGAACTTTCAGATCCCATAATAGTTTGTGTAACATAATAGGTATATGATCCTGGTTCTGTATATTTTGGTTTCAATGAATCTCCAGAACCAACAAGATAAAAATCTTCGTTTAGACAGCGTACACTATTGCCATTAAAACTAGGATCATTATGGAAAAGTAATACTTCTTCATTATATAAGAGAGCGTACAGATAAGCCTCATCTGTATCCCAGATATTTGATGACCAAAAATAAACCAATTCTCCAAGGCCATTAAATTCATTAAAGTAACTATTTAAATACCCTCCCGGCAATCCTGTAAATCCTGTTTCATTTGTGGCCCCTGTATTAGGAGGATTCCAATGAAGAGTGCCTTCTTCTTTTAACTTACCTCCTGCCATATAAGCCCCGCCTAAATATTGGGCTAATTCGTCCCATTCAGAAATACTTGGAACATGCCAGTCTGCAGGACAAACATTTTGAGCTGTTTCCCAGTTATAGAGTCTTCCATAAGTTTCGGCATATGTTGTACTATCATTGTTATAATACCAGGAGCCTTCAGGAGTATAGTAATTTAAATTTTTTGCCATCCATGCCCGATTATCAATATTGGTGATTCTATAGGTATGTCCGTCCCGAATATCGACTAATGTATCTATATCATAATAGTACCATCGAATATCTTTACCCACAGCATGTAAGTATGGTACTTCTTGTCCTTCACATATACTGACGTAGTTTACAACCGGAGGTAATAGTAATATATTCAAAGACATTATGGCCGCAACACTTTCACAGGTGTTAATTGTCTGTGTAACATAATATGTATATGTTCCTGGTTGGGTTTGCCCGGTACTGTAACTATTCCCTTCATGCAACAACTGAGTGAGTTCTTCATCACCGTACCATTTAATATTTTCACCCAGTGCGTTCAACACCGGAATGTCTTCTCCTAAATTTATACTAGTATCCCTAACAAGTGGAGTTGGTATGCTAGACTGAAGAAAACCATACTCATTCATAGGCCCTAGACACGGATTTGAATCGTCACCATCCCGTTCATCAGAACATGAAGGACAACTGGCTGGTTTTGGGCCAATGCCCCAGGAATAATAGCCATCGCCATCATTATCGATACAAATGATATCATTCTCGCTATAATTTTCCGAGTGGACGGGACCATTTAGTTTGTATACTCTAATTTGATAACTATTTCCCACAACATAAACATAACCACTAACGCCCCAACTATTACCCCAGCTATTTTTAAAGAGCCAGGCCGTACGTCCGATAAGCGGATCACCTTCATTTATTGTAATCCAGCTGATAGATCCCTGATTATTCAGGTATATTTGATCTCCTTCCTGAAGTACTTTATAACCTGCTATAGTCATAGCATGACCCCAAAATAAAACACCACCGGCACACGCACCCTGTATGACTGCTCTCTTCATAAGATCTTCATCATAATAGGCATTCTTTGAAGTGATTTTAATTCTTTCCATAGGATTGATGCATTTATTAGAGCAAGCTACATCACTTGCCTGATATGGAAAACAACTCTCGTTTACAATACCCTGGTTGATTATATAATCGATAGAACTATAAGTAAACCCTCCTCCGCAGTTACCCTCACCGCTACATGACAGCACATCCTGTTCCGCAAGATCAACATTCATATGCCAGTTAAAATACAGATTTGCTAGTAATTCCGTAGCACCGGTAACTGCAAAGGCCCAACAACTTCCACAAAAGCCTTGGTTTTTGACTGCAGTCATCCAATCCTGCCCATGCCGGTTTCTCCAGCTAAATTCCGAAATATAAGGCGATTCATTTGCTGATAAGGGCAGAGTATTGTTCTCCAAAGCTCCGGGCAATACAAATATTCCTCCGATATAATATTCAAAACCCTGTAAATTTGGAACATTACCACCAAATAATTGCCTCTTTTCCTGGTATGAAAGCTGTGATACTGAGGTTTCACCCGCTATCCATTTTAATCCCTTTTTATTAATAGTGGTATTAATTCGATCTATCTTTTCTAATTGTTGTCGTTGTAATTTATTACTTCTGGTCATCGCTATGAATTTTGCTTCCCTGTTTGTTGCTATTTCTCTCAAATAAATTGAAGCATCAACAATCTCAATTCTTATCTTATCAGGAATTATATTATTAAGATAAGCTGTCTCTTCTGCATAATCAATAAGTGAAAACTGATAAGAGTCGCTTAATAACGGATAGACTTCACAGATAAGAAATTCATTGTATTGATCATCTAACAGAACAAGCCTAACCAAGCTTGAATCGGAATAGAATATAACATCACATGAAATAGCCAATCCGCTGATGGATTTATCAGTTGTAAATGGTTCGATTTGCGTATTCTCTGAAAAGGATCTATTAATATTTGTTTTATAATCAGCTGGGATTAGTAAGGTATAAACATTAAATTGCGAAGATAAACCGTTATGAACCAGAGAGAGAAGAATCACCATAACAATTTTATAAATTGTTTTTTTTAAGTCTTGATTAAAGATTCGGTCTGACATTGCAGTAATTTTTTAGGACTTTCTGTCTTAATAGGAATCAGAATTAATTTGAATAACAATTGCCGATAAAAACAACCAAGGAGTCGGATCGTGTAAATATAAAGGACCCCTGTCGATAAATGAATTATCTGATGGTATATCGGTTTTTGATTCATATAACATTTCATTATAAAATGTTAAAGAGGTCAGCGCTGTTTCGCTTACAAAAGTTTAAATACTTAACCAAAAAGTATTCAAACAAACTATTGCCTGTTTCAAAGACCAATTTTAATTTTTGAAAACAATATTGAGAGAAGTAAAGTGATGAAAAGTAAAATTTACCTTACTTATGTTTGAGAATTATTGCCTTTGAACAAGATTAAAAGTATTACATATTTAAGGGTAAGTCAATTGATTATTGATAAGAAATAAAAAACCGATGGCGAACAGGTGTAAAACGAGGGTAGAGTTGAAAATATGAAATAACAACATTCAATTTTCCTCTCTCTGAAAAACAATTATACTATAAGTTAGTAATAAATTAA
>CAZBZX010000332.1:0-5400 GCA_964496465.1 uncultured Bacteroidales bacterium | reverse complement strand
GCCTGCTTGGCTCGCATCGCAAGGAGCAACATACATTATTGCCGGCGGAATGGGACAAAGGGCTATTTCATTATTCAACCAGCAGAATATACAGGTGATTATCGGGGCCGAAGAAAAACCAGTAAGGATTTTAGTAGAAAAATTTTTAGAAGATAAACTTACAACAGGCACAAACGCCTGCGATCATTAATTTAGAAATGCATACAGATTGTATTAAATGTTTTCTCGAACAGGCAAATAAATTACTTAATAAATATAAAATACAGGATGACATTGCCAGGGATATCATTAAAAGGTTCAGGTTATATATTGACGACCATAACCACAATAATTTACTGGCGCCTGAAGCATCTTGTTTGTTGCACCGATTAATCAAAAAGGCAACACACATAGAAGATCCTTACCAAAATGAGAAAAAAGATTATAACAATTTATTGTTAAGCCTTGAAGAAGATATCAGGGATAGAATTAAGAAATCTAACAATCCATACCAGACGGCCTTACAATACTCCTTGGCAGGCAATATTATTGATTTCGGGCCTCCAAAATCATTTGATATTTTTAAAGCCCTGTCAGAGGCAGTATCAAAAAAACCAGCTATAGATCATTCCCTCTTATTAAAAAATGAATTAAAAAAAGCATCAACAGTTTTATACCTGGGGGATAATGCAGGTGAAATTGTATTAGATAAACTTTTTATTGAAACCATCAAACACCCTAACCTTTATTTTGCCGTGCGCGGAAGCAATATCATCAACGATATTACCATGGAAGACGCTGTAAACGTTGGCATAACAAAAATTGCGAAAGTAATTTCCAATGGATATGATGCCCCGTCAACTCTTATAAACCGATGTTCACCAAAGTTCATGAAAATATTCGATACTGCCGATATTGTCATTTCGAAAGGACAAGGCAACCTGGAAGGGCTAATAGATGTCACGGATAAAAAAATATTTTTTCTGCTGATGGTTAAATGCAACGTGATAGCAGAAATGATCGGGGTGCATGAGAAGAATGTGGTTGTTTTTTATAATCAGGAAGTCTTCCCCCCGAGAACTATTCATTCAACAGGGAATAAAAAATATTTGATAATTAATAACTAAAAAAGGGATTAAGTATACAGTAAATGAAAATTGCCATTACCAGCGGGAAAGGGGGAACAGGAAAAACAACGGTCAGCACAGGTCTTTTTCAAGTTCTTACTAAACACTTGAAACACAATGTACAGCTGTTGGATTGTGATGTAGAAGAACCCGATTGCCATATATTTATCAAGGCATCCAAAACATCCAATTATCCGGTAACTATTTCTATCCCTCAAATAGATCTAAATAAATGTACTTTTTGTGGGAAGTGCAAAGCGATCTGTGCGTTTAATGCAATTATCATGTTGCCAACAGCAAATTTTATTGAGATTGTGGAAGACATGTGTCATGGCTGCGGGGCATGTTCGTATGTTTGCCCTGAAGGGGCAATAATAGAGAATAACAAGGAAATAGGAAAGGTAAGCTATTATGATTATTATACTAAAGATGAATTTATTGAAGGCCGGATGAATGTAGGTAGTGCATTGCAAACCCGCATAATAAGGGAAACAATAAAACATGCTCAAAAAAAAGGTATTATCCTGTACGATTCGCCACCAGGAACATCCTGCCCTGTTGTTGCCACTGTTTCCAAAGCCGATTACGTGATTTTGGTTACCGAACCCACTCCTTTTGGTCTGCACGACTTGAAACTAATGACAGAAACGGTTAACAAACTTAGGAAAAATCATGGCATCGTGATAAATAAAGCCGGACTTAACTATAAACCCTTGTACGATTATATCCATCAAAACAAAATACCCCTACTTGGTGAGATTCCTTTTAAACGGGAATATGCGAAGGCTTACTCGCAAGGTTCGCTATTGGTGGAATATGATCCGGGATTGGAGAAATTATTTGTTGATATTATTAATAGTATAATAAATGGAAAAACCCTTTGAAATAGTGATATTAAGTGGAAAGGGCGGTACAGGAAAAACTAGCATTACCGCATCATTTGCTTCAATGGCCCAAAATGCAGTTTTTACCGATTGTGATGTAGATGCCGCCGACTTGCACCTCATATTGTCGCCGGATGTGTACCGGCGCGAAAATTTTGCAAGTGGAGCCAAGGCAATAATTAATTATAAGAAATGCACTGTATGCGAATTATGTAAAGATTTATGCCGATTTAGTGCAATTGCCATAAAAAATAATAAATTAGTAATTGATGAATTTGCCTGCGAAGGTTGCGGGTTATGTGCAATTGCTTGCCCGTTTGGTGCAATTACCATTGAAAATTATGAGAACAATCACATCTATTTTGCCAATTGCCGGTTTGGCCCAATGGTTTATGGTAAATTGGGTATTGCCGAGGAAAATTCGGGTAAACTGGTCTCCAAGATAAGAGAATATACAAAATCTATTGCCCAAAAGAATAAAGCTAAATATATAATTATTGACGGTCCGCCTGGAATTGGCTGCCCTGTAATTTCATCGGTAACAGGTACCGATATGGTAGTAGCAGTAACGGAACCTACGCTTTCCGGATGGCACGACCTGGAAAGGCTTATTGAGATGATCAGGCGTTTTCAAACCCCTGTTAAGGTTATTATTAATAAATCTGATCTGAATGAAGATATGACAAACACAATAGAAAAAAAATTAAATGATAAAGGAATTGAAATACTTGGCAAAATCCCTTATGACGAATCAATGCTTTATGCGCTACTGGAAGGCAAAACAATTAATGAGTTTGAACCACATGGATTAATATCAAACGAACTAAATAAAATGTGGAATACTATAACAACTAACATATATGAAATCAAAAGCATTTGAAAAAATAGAATTGCCCGGTGTGAAAAATATCATCGTGGTAGCATCTGGTAAAGGTGGAGTAGGAAAATCAACTATTGCAGCAAACCTGGCTGTTTCACTTTCAAGGCAAGGATTTAAAACAGCCCTTGTAGATGCCGATTTATATGGTCCATCAATACCCATGATATTTGGTGTACAAAACGTAAAACCTTCAGGCGGAACAAAAGACGGTAAAGAAGTGATTTACCCTATTGAAAAATTTGGTGTAAAATTAGTTTCAATAGGTTTTTTTGTTTCTCCCGGGCAATCGCTTATCTGGCGGGGGCCAATGGCATCCAACGGGTTAACACAGCTTTTCAGGGATACCGATTGGGGCGAAACGGATTATATGATTGTTGACTTTCCTCCGGGAACCGGGGATATACAGCTTACCACTATCCAGAAACTTGAACTTGCAGGTGTAATAATAGTTACGACCCCGCAGGAAATAGCTATCTCAGATGCACGGAAAGCAGCGTCTATGTTTACTAATCCCGATTTGAGCGTACCCATACTCGGTATAATTGAAAACATGGCATGGTTTACACCTACCAATCACCCCGATGAGAATTACTATATTTTCGGGAAAGGCGGCGGAGAAAAATTGGCTGATGAATTTAAAACCAAATTGTTAGGGCAAATTCCCCTAGTTATGGATATCGGTGAAGTTTCCGACAAAGGACTTACTATTTATAACCAGCCGGATAAAACTATTATTGAATCGTTCGATACTATTTCTGAAATCATTCACGAAATGATACCAGTTAAAAAATGATTGCTTTTGGACCTATACCGTCACGCAGGCTTGGTAAAAGTCTTGGAATAAACAACATTGTGTCGCACAAACTTTGTTCGTATAGCTGTGTATATTGCCAGATTGGAAATACTGCCAATAAATCAATGATAAGGAAAATTTTTTATGAACCTGAAAAACTGGTTGATGATATTGAAATCCATTTAAAAAAACTGGATAAAGACCATACTCCCGATTATCTCACATTTGTTGCCAATGGCGAACCAACGCTGGATATTAACCTGGGCAGGGAAATACAGCTATTAAAAAAGTCAGGCTTTCCCATAGCGGTAATTACCAATTCATCGCTTATTTACCATAAACATGTGCGGGATGATTTGATGGAAGCCGACTGGGTATCGGTAAAGGTTGATACTGTTGATGAAACAGTATGGAAAAAAATTAACCGTCCATCGGCAGAAATAAATTTTGAAAAAATTCTTAAAGGAATACAGTCTTTTGCTGCTGGTTATAATGGCAAACTGCACACTGAAACCATGCTTGTGGATGGTTATAACGATTCAACCAAACAATTGAAACAAATCGCTTCTTTTATTGCCATGCTGAAACCTCAAAAAGCATACCTATCAATCCCAACCCGGCCACCTGCCGTAAAAGAAATAAAACCAGTTTTAGAAAAAAAACTAACTGAAGCATGGCAGATATACCAGGAAGCCGGTATCACCACTGAACTATTAACAGGCTTTGAAGGTAGCGATGCAGGTACAACCGGCAATGCATTTGAGGATATTTTAAATATCACAGCAGTACATCCTTTGCGGGAGGATACCGTTGTTAGGCTTTTAAAAGAAAATAGAACAGACCATTCCGTAGTTGATTCCATGGTAGCCCAAGGACTGATTAAAGGAGTGAAACATGAAGGAAAAATTTTCTATATAAGAAGTTATCATTTTTAGTAAAAACATGATTTTACCAATTATAAAATATGGTTCGTCTATGTTGAGAAAAAAAGCTTTCGATATTGATAAAGGAGATTCATTTTTTAAATTAGTCCAAAATATGGTGCTTACCCTGAAAAAAGCCGATGGGATTGGATTAGCCGGGCCTCAGGTGGGAATATTAAAAAACATCTTTATTATTGATACAGGTCCTCTTAAAGATGATAGTGTAAAAACCATTGAAAAAGTTTTTTACAATCCGGTTATCCTGCACTTAGGCGATGAAGATGTCTACTATAAAGAAGGTTGCCTGAGCATTCCGGGAATAAATGAAGAAGTACTAAGGCCTGAAAAAATAGAAGTATGTTACAGAGATGAAAATTTCGACTGGCATGAAGAAATACTCGATGGACTTATTGCCCGAATATTTCAATACGAATTTGATCATTTGCAGGGCATCCTTTTTATTGACAAATTAAATCCACTGAAAAAGAAACTGATAAAAAGCAAGCTGCGCGAAATAAAAAGCAGCCAGCACAGTAATATATAACTTAAAAATATTAATTATGCCAAAAATGAATGGAACAGGACCTGAGGGAAAAGGGTCAAAAACAGGCCGAGGGCTTGGTAAATGTAAAAAATCAACCACCGAAGAATTAAACGAAAAACTAGGTAAAGGCATGGGCAAACGCCGGAAATCAGGTGGTGGCGAAGGCAAGGGAAAACGGTTAAAATATAATTCATAACTAATGGGTACACTTAATAATTTGCCTGTTGGTAAAAAAGGAATTATAAAGGCTATAAATGGCGGGCATGGCTT
>CAZBZX010000331.1:0-5401 GCA_964496465.1 uncultured Bacteroidales bacterium | reverse complement strand
TGAACCATGGGGATATACTCCACTTGAAAGCCTTGCTTTTTCAATACCAACTATAACTACAACACTTGCGGGATTTGGCATGTGGGTTAAATCAGACTTCACAGAAGAGCAACCAGGAATTAAAGTTATTGACAGAAATGATAATAATGATGTTTTTGTTACAGATGAGATTGCAAAAAAGATAGGTGAAATTGCAGATTTAGATCAAGCTGGATTTAAAAAAATTCAACAAAATGCTTTCGCTGTTTCGAGAATTGCCCTTTGGAAAAATCTGATTGAATATTATTATGTCGCCTATGATATAGCACTTGAAAAAGTTATGGAAAGGACCGATAATTTTAAAGGGGTTGAAAAGCTTGATGCATTTTTACCTGCAGAAAAATATCGTCCTGTAAATCAACCCATTTGGTCGCGATTTATTGTTCATAAAAATATACCTGAAAACTTAAAATCGCTTGAATATTTGGCCGAAAATTTATGGTGGTCCTGGAACCCAAAAGCAGAAGAACTTTTTGAATCAATTGACCCTGAATTATGGTTTAGTTGTGAAAAAAATCCTCTGGTTTTTCTTGAAAATATTCCTTATACAAAATATTTGCATCTTGAAAAAAATCAAAAATTCCTGGACAATTTAAAAGAGGTAACAAACTCTTTTAATGCGTATATGGAGGAAGGCAAAAGAAAAAATCCACCAAAAATTGCTTATTTTTCAATGGAATTCGGACTTCATACATCGTTGAAAATTTACTCAGGAGGATTGGGTATTCTGGCTGGTGATTACCTTAAAGAAGCAAGTGATTTAAATAAAGATATTATTGGAATAGGATTATTATACAAGTATGGTTTTTTCAAACAATTGCTCAGTTCAAAAGGTGAGCAGGTTACCACGTATGAAGCACAGCAATTTTCTCAAATTCCGGTAAAACCTGTTCGGGATGAAAAAGGAAATTGGAAAACAATAGCCATCGTATTGCCTGGTAGAAATTTAAAAGCCCGAATCTGGAAAGTTGATGTTGGCAGAATAAATCTTTATTTACTTGATACCGATTTTGAAGATAACCTGGAGCAAGATAGAACAATTACTCATCATTTATATGGTGGAGATTTAGAAAACCGGTTTAAGCAGGAAATTTTATTGGGAATTGGTGGAATTCGCGCATTAGACGAATTAGAAATTGAAGCTGATGTTTACCATTTAAATGAAGGCCATGCCGCATTTATTGGTTTAGAGCGGTTAAGAAAATATATTGTCAATCAAAATTTTACATATGATGAAGCAGTTGAAATAGTAAGGGCTTCCTCATTATTTACAACTCATACTCCTGTACCAGCAGGTCACGACTCATTTGGGGAAGATTTATTAAGGGCCTATATGGCGCATTATCCATCGAGGTTAAAAATATCATGGGAACAATTTATGGATTTGGGAAAAGCGAATGCTAATGATATCCATGAAAAATTTTCAATGAGCTTTTTGGCTGCAAATTTATCGCAGGAAATTAATGGGGTAAGTAAATTGCATGGAAAAATTAGTCAGAATATTTTTAAAGATCTATGGAATGGCTATTTTCCTGAAGAGCTACATATTGGATTTGTAACGAATGGAGTTCATGTTCCTACCTGGATATCAAAAGAATGGCGAAACCTACTAGAAGATCAATTAGGTAAAGATTTTATTTCAGATCAGTCAAATATGGAAAGTTGGGAAAAAATTCAAAATATTCCTGATGAATTAATTTGGAAGATAAAATCTACACAAAAAGAAAAACTATATGACTATATTATTGATCGTTTAAACAAAGCTTCTATTTTAAGGTATGAAAATCCTAAGCAAATCATTGAAATTCAGGAAAACTTAAATAAAGAAGCTTTAACAATTGGTTTTGCCAGAAGATTTGCTACTTATAAAAGAGCCGCACTTATATTCAGAGATATTGATCGATTAACTCAAATAATTAACAATGAGAAAATGCCTGTCCAATTTATTTTTGCTGGGAAGGCTCATCCAAACGATAAAGCCGGACAGGATTTATTAAAACACATTGTAGAAATCTCAAAAAGGCCAGAATTCTTAGGAAAAATAATATTTCTTGCAAATTATGATATTGAATTGGCAAAACTTTTAGTAAGTGGTGTGGATGTGTGGTTGAATACCCCTACCCGTCCACTTGAGGCATCAGGTACAAGTGGTGAAAAAGTTGTAATGAATGGAGGCCTGCATTTTAGTGTATTAGATGGCTGGTGGTTAGAAGGATATAAACCTAAAGCCGGATGGGCTCTAAGTGATAAAAAAGTATATGATAATCAGGATTTTCAGGATGAACTAGATGCAGAGATCATTTATAACCTTTTTGAAGAAGAAATTGCTCCTTTGTATTATAAAAAAGATGCAAAAGGTATACATGTAAACTGGGTAAAATATATTAAAAATTCAATGTCTCAAATTGCTCCTGAATTTACAATGAAAAGAATGTGGGATGATTATGAATACCGATTTTATAATAAACTTTTTACCCGCACAAATGAATTAAAAAATAACAATTACGCCACTGTAAAGGATATTACCAAATGGAAAAATAAAATAATTCGGGCGTGGGATTACATTGAAATTTTAAAAATTACAAAACCTAAAATTTCGAAAGAAAGTATATTTGTAGGTAAAAAATATGTTGGAGAAGTTATAATTGATTTAAAAGAGCTTAAACCTGAAGATATTGGGATTGAATTAATTATTGCAAATTCAGACGGTGAGACTGATGAGTTGAACATTATTTACAAAAAAGAGTTTGATTTGATACAAACCAAAGAAAATATTGCCCAATATAAAGTTGAAATTACACCAAACGATCCTGGCGTTTTTGATATTGGCATGAGAATATTTCCTAAAAATGAACTATTGCCTCACAGACAAGATTTTGCTTATGTAAAATGGATTTAGTTCAATTTATTAAATGTTTGCTTTTCCATTAATGATAAATTTTGGTTTAATTTTATAAAGCCTGCGATTTTTATATTTTTGCAGAAATTTATTCTGTGAAAATCCACACTAACATAGTAAGACTTAATATTAATAATACTGTTGTTACAATAGGTATTTTCGATGGGGTGCATCAAGGACATTTATCTGTGTTGACTCATCTTACTAATAGAGCACAGGAATTAAATGGGGAATCAGTAGTTATTACTTTTTGGCCACATCCACGACTAGTATTAAGTGATAAAAAACAAAATATCAGGTTTTTAAATTCATTAGAAGAAAAACAATTTTTACTTGAAAAAGCTGGAATAGATCATTTAATTATCATTCCATTTACTAAGCAATTTTCGAGACTTTCAGCAAAAAAATTTATTAAAAGATATTTGGTGAAAAAAATAAAAACCTCGCATTTAATTGTCGGATTTAATCACCATTTCGGGAAAAAACGAAAAGGAGATTTTAGCGTATTAAAAAGATATGCTGATAAATATAAATTCTCAATTGAGAAATTAGATGCTACATTAGTTGAGAAAGAAAAAGTAAGTTCGAGCATTATACGTGATTCACTCGAAAAAGGAAATTTAGAAATTGCCAATAAATATCTTGGTTATAAATATTTGTTACGTGGAATAATTGTAAAAGGAAAAAAAATTGGTCGCACAATTGGGTTTCCGACTGCTAATATTGAATTGGAAGACCGATGTAAATTAATTCCAAAAGATGGTGTTTATGCTGTATTTGTTACTTTTGAAGGTGAAATATATAAAGGTATGTTAAATATTGGCGTCAGGCCTACCTTGAAAAAAATAGAAGAAAAGAAATACATTGAAGTTCACATTTTAGAATTTAATAAAGATATTTATAATCAAAAAATAACTGTTATCTTTGTAAGCCGAATTCGGGACGAACAAAAGTTTGAGGGTATTGAAGCCTTGAAAACTCAGCTTGAAAAGGATAAAAAAACAATTATAAAAATTTTAGATAAATCAAATTCAGAAATTATAACTACTAACAATTTATATCATGAAAGAAACATTGGTTGAGGCATTACCTTATAAAGTGAGAGATTTAAATCTGTCAGAATATGGAAGAAAAGAAATTGAAATTGCTGAGAAGGAAATGCCGGGTTTAATGGCCATTAGAAAAAAATACTCAAAAGAGAAACCATTAAAAGGAGTAAGAATATCAGGTTCATTGCATATGACAGTTCAAACTGCTGTTTTAATTGAAACGCTTGTTGAATTAGGTGCTGATGTAAGGTGGGCAAGTTGCAATATCTTTTCAACACAAGATCATGCTGCAGCCGCAATTGCTACTGCCGGAGTTCCAGTTTTTGCCTGGAAAGGTGAAACTCTTGAAGAATATTGGTGGTGTACCGATCAGGCTCTTACGTTTCCTGATAATAAAGGGCCTCAACTTGTTGTTGATGATGGTGGGGATGCTACTTTACTTATTCATATGGGATATAAAGCAGAAAATGATGCTTCAGTTTTAGACAAAAAAGCTTCAAATCATGAAGAAGGTGTAATTTTAAACTTATTAAAGGAAACATTAGCTTTAGATCCCCAAAAATGGCATAGAGTTGTAAAAGATTGGCAAGGCGTTTCAGAAGAAACAACTACTGGCGTTCATCGTTTATACCAGATGATGGAAAAAGGGGAATTATTAGTTCCTGCAATTAATGTTAATGACTCAGTAACAAAATCCAAATTTGATAATTTATATGGTTGTCGTGAATCATTGGCCGATGGAATTAAAAGAGCTACAGATGTGATGGTTGCTGGTAAAATTGTTATTGTATTGGGATATGGTGATGTTGGTAAAGGATGCGCTCAATCAATGAGGGGATTCGGAGCAAGGGTAATCATTACGGAAATTGATCCGATTTGTGCTTTACAAGCTGCCATGGAGGGATTTGAAGTAAGCACAATGGAAGATGCACTAAGTGAAGGAAATATATTTGTTACCACTACAGGTAATAAAGATGTGATTACTGCTGAGCACATGTCTAAAATGAAAGATCAGGCAATTATATGTAATATTGGGCATTTTGATAATGAAATCCAGGTAGATAAATTAAATAATTATAAAGGAGTTCATAAAATTAATATTAAACCTCAGGTTGATAAATATGTTTTTCAAGATGGACATTCAATATTTTTATTAGCAGAGGGTAGATTGGTAAATCTTGGTTGTGCTACTGGCCATCCATCTTTTGTTATGAGTAATTCTTTCTCAAACCAAACATTGGCGCAAATTGATCTTTGGAAAAATAACTATGAAATAGGGGTATATCGTTTGTCAAAAAAATTAGATGAGGAAGTTGCCCGTCTACATCTAAGCCAACTTGGAGTAAAATTATCCAAACTTACCAAAGAACAAGCTGATTATTTAGGCGTACCAGTTGATGGGCCATATAAACCT
>CAZBZX010000330.1:0-5425 GCA_964496465.1 uncultured Bacteroidales bacterium | reverse complement strand
TCCCACTAAGTTAGTATTGGGAATTATGATTTCATCGAAACTACTGAACCACTGACTCCAGAAGGTGGTCCCCCAGGCAGCATTCAACGCGTCAATGGTTACATATTTATTCTTCAGCCACTTTCTGAAAGCATCTTGTGATGATGGGCTATAATCATCAATTGCAGGAGGTTCATTATCGATTTGCCATCCAACTACATTTTTATTCTGTCCGTAATGTTTGGACAGTTCTGTTACGATTTTTTTTACAAATTCGCGATACTTCGGATTTGTTAAAGAATTTAACCCACGGGTCCCATTCTCACCGCGGATATAATTTCCATCCATCCTGAAAGTCTCCGGGTAGTTGATGCGCATCCAGGCAGGGGTAGTTGCTGAAGGGGTACACATTACGATTTTCAGATTATTCTGCACACAAAGGTCCACCACTTTATCCAGCCAGGTAAAGTCATACATACCTTCAATGGGTTCCATTTTAAACCACGCAAACTCGGCCAGGTGCAAAAACTCAAACCCCATATCGGAAATTTTTTTAATATCGCGTTCCCATTGGTTTTCGTTCCAATGTTCAGGATAATAATAAATTCCGGTTGTAATAAGGTCTTTTTCAGGAAAAAATCGGCTGATATCCTGCGATTTCACTGTGAAACCCGAAAACATCACTATAATTATCAATGAAATTGTATATTTATTCATCGTATTATAAATTATTGTTTTCATTATTTTTTTGTTTTGGAAATTACCTTAATGCTTAAAATAGCCTCATCTAACCCGGATGAAGAAACTGTCAGTTTAATACTACCTGCACTATGTAAGCTTTTAATTACAACCAATGCTCGTCCATGCCATGCTTTACGGCTATTACCAATATAGGGATCGTTATCTTTCATGTTGGCATTGCCCACTCCTGCAATTTTACCAGGCCCTTCAATCTTAAATTGTAACTGGTTTGCGGCATTTGGCTGTAAACCTCCATCTTTATCGGTTATTTCAACGGTAACAAAAGACAAATCCTGCCCATTGGCCAATAATTCATTCCGGTCGGCGGTTAATTTAATGTTGGTGGCATCACCGGAAGTTTTCAAAGTAGTTGATTCAATTTCCCTATCATTTTCCACACCTACTGCTTTAATTGTTCCTGGCGAATAAGGCACTGAAAATATGGCTTTGAACTGTTGTTCCACAGTAGTTTCCTGTTCCCCGATTAGTTTATCATTGAGATACAACCTTACTTTGGGATATTTCGAATACACTTCAACATATATGTCTTTTCCTTCATATCCTGGCCAGGTCCAACTTTCCCCGGTTGGCCATACTGCCCAACCGGTTAATTTAATTTCGCCATCTGCAGGATTTGGTTCTCGAACCGCCAAATAAAGTTTCTCATTGTCGTTATACAACATACTTCGGTAATGCGATATGGGTTTTCGCCATCCAGTTAGATCAATATCGCCACAATAGGCTCCGTGCCATGGATAGCGGTCGCTTTGCCAATGTTCGTCAGCATTTTCGCCAGGATAATAGTAGGCGCCGATGCCGGATTCACCCAGATAATCGATAGCTGTCCATACAAAATCGCCAATAATGTAATTATGATCGTTTACCATTTGCCAAATATTAAATGCATTTTGTGGATACGATTCCGTATTTACAATTATTCTTGAAGGGACCCTATCGTGATCGGAAGGTGCGCGAATCAACTGATAATTATACCCGCAAACATCGTGTGCTGCCATCAATGGGTCGAAAATTTTCCAATCATTGTCCCATGTAGTCATTGCCGATGTAACAGGTCGGGTGTCGTCAATATTTTTTATGGCATTCGACATCATTTTGGTGATTTCAACCGCTGCAGGCTCTTTTCTTTCAATTATTTCATTGCCTATACTCCACATGATAACAGAAGGGTGGTTACGGTCGCGAAGCACCATTGTTTCCAGGTCGCGTTTCCACCAATCATCAAAATACATGGCATAATCGTATGGGGTTTTATTGGCTTTCCATCCATCAAATGCTTCATCAATAACCATTAACCCAAATTTGTCGCATGCATTTAAGAATGCCTCCGATGGTGGGTTGTGCGATGTCCTGAATGCATTGAATCCGGCAGCTTTAAGCAGTTCAACGCGTCGTTCTTCGGCACGGTCAAAGGCCGCAGCGCCCAAACAGCCATTGTCGTGATGCACGCAGCCACCATTTATAATTACTGATTTTCCGTTAAGTTGAAAACCTTTTTCGGCAGTATATTCAATCGATCGAATCCCAAAATTGGATTTGGTATTATCAATTACTTGTTTATTTTTTATTATTTGTATCAGGGCCTGATATAATTGTGGTTTTTCTGGAGACCAAAGCATAGGATTTGATATAGAAATAGTTAGCAAGACCTCTTTTTCACTTTTGGCTGAAATTTCTACATTTTTTTGATTATCCCCGACCTCCTTTAACTTTTTATCAAAAAGCACGGTTTTAAGGATAACGTTTTGCGAAGAACCTGTTTCGTTTTTTACTAATGTTTTTACCTGTACAGTTGCCTTTTTTGAAGAAACATCGGGAGTTGTAATTGCAACGCCCCATTGTGCCAGGTGCACCGAATCAGTAACCATCATCCAAACATGGCGATAAATACCTGAGCCACTGTACCAACGGCAATTTAACTGTTGAGAATTGTCCACCCTGACAGCAATAATATTTTCATGGCTAAAATCCAAATACGGTGTAAGATTATAACTAAAAGATGAGAAGCCGTATGGATATATCCCAAGGGATTTTCCATTGATGAAAACTTCGGAATTCATGTAAACCCCTTCAAAATAAATGGATATCTTCTTACCTTTCCATTCTTCAGGTACTGAGAAAGTTTTTCGGTACCAGCCTATACCTGCTGGAAAGAATCCGCCTGAACCACCTGTTGGATTATTATGGTCAATTTTCCCTTCGATACTCCAATCGTGCGGAAGATCAATGTTTCGCCAGGCTGTATCGTTAAAATTCATCAATTTGGCTGAAAGAGTATCTCCTAAATAGTACTTCCAATCAAAATCGAACAATCGTCTACTTCCAATATTTTCCGGATTTTGAATGCAACCTGAAATTATACATACAAATAGCATGAATACCAAGACCATTTGTTTTATATAATGATATTTTTTTTTGTCTGAATTTAGCAGATTAAAGCTGTAATGCTGTGACTTATAATTTGATTTGTACATTAATTCTTATATTATAATCATTTTAATAAATTACTTTTTAAACATCCACCAGTCAAAATTGAACAAATCTTTTTCTCCCTTGAACACAAAGTACACATCGTGAACACCATTAATATTTTTGACCGGGGTAGTGATCGTTTTCCATATTTCACCTTCACCGAAAGTATTTATCTCAACTGTTCCCAAAATCTGTCCATTAATTTTATCGGTACGTATTTCAATTTTTCCTCCATACAACGAAGCGACACTAACATCAACCGATGATACACCTTTCGGAAAATTGACACCTTTAACCTGTATATAATCCCCATTATGAATATTGGTAACAAATAATCTGTCGGCTATTTTTATTCCTTTGTCCCATGGAATATTGCGTTCCCATTCAGTGGCAGATTCAGTTTTAAGGCCTTCGCTATAAGCCATGGTTTCGGCTTCGTTTTTAAAGTAAGGATTTAAATTGCCTATTTGCTGGGCCTTTGTTTCTGCCCACCAGGGTAGTTTTATGATAGACCCATCTGTATTGTATGTCATTTTAGCAACACATATCGAACGTCTCTCATAATGCTTTGAAAATGTTTGTTTCAAAATAGCATAGTTAAAACCAAATATATAGGAATTCCCCTTGTAGTCAACAATTCCCGGATGGTTTCCCGATGACCTGTCATCTGGATCCATAATAGTTCCTTTACATGTCCATGGGCCGGTCGGGCTATCACTCATGGCATAACCAATACCTTCGGGACAACAACGCGATGCCCAGGCAAGGTAATAATGCTTGTTATTTTTCCACAACCAGGGTCCTTCGGTATAGGATGCTTCAGGCGGAGTTCCTTTAAAATCAATGGAAGCAACCTGAATATCACCTGCAAGAGAAATCATGTCTTCGTTCAACAAGGCATAATAACAGGGGCCGTTGCCTCCCCAATACATATAAGCTTGACCGTCATCGTCAATAAATACTGTTGGGTCGTAATCGCCATGGTTTGACCTGTAAACCAAAGACTTACCAAGTGCATCTTCAAATGGTCCATAAGGGCTGTTTGATACTGCCACACCAATAGCCATCTTTCCTTGGTAAATTGTAGGACAGTATAAATAGAACTTTCCGTTCCTGGCCACACATTGTGGAGCCCAGGCACTGTGGCCGTCTGCCCAGGCAAATGTTTTGTATGGTTCTTTAACACCAGCAATTATCCCGTGGTCGGTCCAGTTCACCATATCCGTTGTAGTGTAAAGCATCCAGTTAAACATCTCAAAGCCAAAAGCATTATCCTCGTCATGGCTGGTAAAAAGGAATACTGTATCGTGATAAGCCATTGGTGCAGGATCGGCAGTGTATTTGGTTTGGATAATAGGATTTTGGGCAAAGCTTATTTTCCCAAAAACTAATGTAGTAATCATTACAGTGCTAGCAGCAAGCAACCGAATTCGAATATTTTTGATTAATTTTTGCATGGTTGTTATAATTAGTTCGTTATTTCAAACTTATTTATTCCTTCATTTAATTGTCTTTTCACTCCATTCCAAATGAATACCCCATCTAAATCATTTGGTAAAATAATCTCACCGCTAAGATGATTTTCCATATCTTTTTCTAGTTTGACACGAATAGTTCCAATCCTATGCGGCATGGTTGCATCAATAGTTTTCAAACTTCCGGGATTAGGTTCGATTTTTACAGTTTTAAAGCCTGGTGAAGCAGGTTTAATGCCGCATACCAATGACAAAAAGTAATAAACCGGTGAAGCACTCCATGCATGACAATCGGACCGCGCGGGGTCAGGAGTTTCAGCAAAAGTTGTCAATCCGCAATCCAACATCTCTATCCACGGATTTAATAACGCTGTAAATTGGTCAGCCTGCCTGGCTTTTTCAAGCGCTTCGAACAAATAAAATTTGAAATATAAGGTGCATTGAGCCAACTCTTTGTCGTTGAGCATGACATTAATTATTTTAGTTTTATCAGTTGTTTTAGGAAAGGCATCAGTCAAAATGGCCAAAACGTTTGCATGTTGACTAAAAGTTTTCTTTTCAGGAGAATCGGCAATCAATCCTTTATTCGAATCGAAACATTTTTCAAAAACAGCATTTTTAATTTTATCCGCTAAATTTCTATAATCAACAGCTATGTCATTCATTTTGTAAGCTTCAAATACCTCTGCAGCTTTTTCCAGGGTATAAACATATTGCAAACTTAGAATGGAAGAATTTCC
>CAZBZX010000329.1:0-5435 GCA_964496465.1 uncultured Bacteroidales bacterium | reverse complement strand
ATTGTATGATTCAACACGCTGTGTCGCTTGTCAGAGTTGTGAATGGACTTGTGCTGAAGTAAATGGCTTACCTGACCCTGTTGGTGAACCAAATCCTGATATTGTAAGAAAAACAAGTGATTCACAGCGCACTGTAGTAAATATATACGAGACAACTAAAGGTGTAGTGCCTGTTAAAACACAGTGTATGCATTGTAACGAGCCTGCTTGTGGTGCTGCTTGTCTTACTCAGGCAATGCATAAAACAAAAGAAGGCCCTGTTATATGGAGAGGAGAAAAATGTATGGGATGCCGTTACTGCATGGTTTCCTGTCCGTTTGACATGCCTAAATTTGAATATCATAGTGCAAATCCTAAAATTGTGAAATGCACCATGTGTTTTGAAAAATTGAAAGAAGGTGAAGTACCAGCTTGTGTAAAAAATTGTCCGGCAGAAGCAATGATGTTTGGTACACGACGAGAGTTGATTAAGGAAGCACGAAAAAGAATACATGATGATCCTGATTTATACGTAGATCATATTTATGGTGAGCATGAAGCCGGTGGAACCGGATGGCTATATCTTTCACCAGTGGATTTTAAAGAACTTGGTTTTAATACCAAGCTTCAAAATACCTCTTATCCTCGATTAACAAAAGGATTTTTATATGCCGTGCCATCTGTTTTTGTTCTTTTACCTGCTTTTTTATTAGGATTACAAAAAGCTACTAAAAATAATAACCTTAATCAAGATGTCGAAAATGAATAAAGCAATAACAATAGCAAAAGATAATGATGGTTTATCCATCTTTAAATTTATAAAAAGTGAATTAAAACCTAAAGGTAAATTATTTACACCATTTAATATTATTTCAATTCCAATCATGCTGGTGGGGCTGGCACTAATTGTGATCCGGTTCTGGAAAGGATTAGGCTCAATAACAAATCTTACACAGGAGGTACCATGGGGTTTATGGATTGGCTTTGATGTAGTTACAGGCGTTGCTTTTGCTGGCGGTGCATATGTTATTACCTTTATTGTTTATATTCTGAATGTGAAAAAATACCATTCTATTGTAAGGGTGGTAGTATTAAACGGTTTCCTGGCCTATGTATTTTATGCAGGTGCTTTGCTTTTAGATTTGGGTCGCCCATGGAATGTAATCAATCCTATTATAGGAAATAACTTTGGAACCAGCTCAGTATTATTTTTAGTTGCCTGGCATTTCCTGCTCTATATGATTGCAGAATTAATAGAGTTTTCGCCTGCAATTGCTGAATGGCTTGGTGCTAAAAAAGCTAGAAAAATACTTTCTGGGATGACAATTGCTGCTGTTATATTTGGCATTACTCTATCTACCTTACATCAATCGGGTTTGGGAGCCCTTTATTTAATGGCTAAAGAAAAGATTCATCCATTATGGTATTCGGAATTTATTCCCATCCTTTTCTTTATTTCAAGTATTTTTGCTGGTCTCTCTATGGTCATATTCGAAGGCTCAATTAGTCACAAGGTATTTTTTAACCAACTTAGCAATAACCATAAAAAATCTCATGACGGAATACTTCATGGATTATCAAAGATCTGTGCAGGAGCATTGTTTATTTATTTCTTTCTTCAACTTCTTATTTTTATTCATGGTAAACATTGGGATTTGCTTAATTCAGGAATGGGCTACTGGTATCTTTTAGAAATGATTGGTTTTGTTCTTTTACCAATGCTACTATACTTTTATAGTTATCGCACATACAATGTATTATTGGTAAAAATAGCATCTATCATAACAATGCTCGGTATTATCATGAACAGATTAAATGTAACTGTAATAGGATTTAAATGGGACGCTGCTATTCGATATGTTCCATCATGGATGGAAATAGTTGTTACATTGGCTGTAATTAGTGCTGAAATATGGATATTCAGATGGATCGTAAATCGGATGCCTGTATTACGCGAATCACCTTCTTGGGTAAAAGAGGAAGAATAATTGAATTTATCATATTAATTATAAAAACTAAAATTATGGACGGATTTACTTATACTAATATTTTTGAAACAAAAGGAATTGAATATCTCGTTGTTATAGCATTTTTTGCTGTATTAATTCCTTTTTGGATTGCACTGAACAAAAAAGTAGAAATTAAAAAACAAATTCAAAATGCCATTGGCATTCTTACAGCTAGTATTTTAAAAATACCTCAAGGTTTGTTTTTTAGTCAAAACCATACATGGACTCATCTAGAAAAATCTGGCATAGCTAAAGTTGGAGTTGATGATTTTCTTCAGCATGTTACAGGTCAAATTCAGTTAAGTAAATTGAAAACAAAGGATGAAATAATAAATAAGGGTGATTTACTTGCTGAGATAAAACAAGATGAAAAGTTTTTGCAAATTTATTCACCTATATCAGGGAAAGTAATTAAAGCGAATACAATTCTTATCGAGAATCCTGAAAGATTAAATGCGGATCCATATAATAACGGATGGATATACGAAGTTATACCGTTTAACTGGAAGAAAGAAACTAATTCTTATTTTATGGCTGAAGATGCATCAAGATGGTTAATGATGGAATTAGACAGGTTTAAAGATTTTATGAATGTTTCAATAAAGAAGCGATTGCCTGAACCTTCAATGGTTACTTATCAGGATGGTGGGGAATTAATTGACAATACACTGATGGCTCTTCCGGGTGAAGTCTGGCAGGATTTTCAACGAGAGTTCTTAACAAGGGTGTAACAATTTTATACATAGATTTATATATGTTTTTCAGCATTTAAGAATTAACTATAATTAGATTATACATATGATGATACTTGCAAAATTGCTATGATTTGAAATTTTGATCTAATTATGTAGAAAAATTATATGTTTAAAAATTCAACGCTTTTTCGGATTTTTTACTCTAAATTAGCATGAGATATAATTCATTGTTATGAGACAAGATAAAAATGCCGAAATTATAAATGATAAGGAAAATTCATTTTTTGAAAAGTATTTAAAATTCCGTTCTTCCCTTTATGGAAGGGTTATATTTATAATTTCCATATTATCCGTTTTCTTATTTATTGCTTTTGGGATAATATTTCGCTCTGTAAACGAGCAATATATGAAAAGCGTTATTCAGCAGTTCGGGAATCAGGTGGCATTATTAGTAGAAGGTTCATTGTATCATTCAATGCTTCAGAATGATAAAACTACTTTGTATAATACGCTGGAAATTACATCAACATTGCCTGGCATTTCAGACATAAACATGTATGATGACAAGGATAACCTAGTTTATTCTTCGTCTCCATCCACTCATTTTGCTGATTCAAGCAATGAGTATAAATCTGATTGCAAATCTTGCCATACCGATATCAAAACAATGTTTCACAGAACGGAGAAATCATACCGGATTATAAATACCGATAGCGATTGTGAAATGAATGAGGGTAATCATACAAATCGCCATTTATTTATTAAAGCTCCTATTTTAAATGAAATATCTTGTTATAGCAATGTTTGTCATGTTCATAAAGAAAGTGATGAAGTATTGGGATCGTTATTAATTGAAATTCCTTTAGAAGGTCTCGATTCTTCACTTGCAGAATCTTCAACTGATTTTTTTCTTTTAGCAACAATAATGACCATTTTATTCTTATCATTTTTAATTTTATTTACCAGAAAAAAAATTAAACATCCATTAAATGCAATTATACGTGCTAGTGAAGCAGTTGCTAAAGGAGATTTAAATACCAGACTGGAAGTTAATCAAAACCAATTAGATGATGTGAGAATGGTTTCTTATGCATTTAATAACATGTTGGATAAATTGGATGCTGTAAAAAAGGAATTGCAAAATTGGTCACAACAGCTTGAATATAAAGTTCAGAAAAAAACAGAAGAATTAAAGGAAGCTCAGAATGAATTGATTCATGTAGAAAGAATAGCATGCCTTGGCAAACTATCATCTTCTGTTGCGCATGAAATAAATAATCCGCTTGCCGGTGTATTAACTTATTCAAAATTAGTTCATAAACAATTAAGCAAACAGGAGTTTGATCCTGAAAAAAAGGAGATGATGCTTAAAAATTTAAAAATGATTGAATCTGAGACGAAGAGATGCGGAGAAATTGTTAAAGGTTTATTGGATTTTTCAAAAAGTGACCAGCAAGATTTTGAAACGAAAGAATTGCATAAAATACTTAAAGAA
Source organism: uncultured Bacteroidales bacterium (assembly GCA_964496465.1). Classification (GTDB taxonomy): domain Bacteria; phylum Bacteroidota; class Bacteroidia; order Bacteroidales; family CAYFUP01; genus CAZBZX01. The sequence goes on along the minus strand of CAZBZX010000329.1, from coordinate 1,257 downwards.
ACATATGAATTAATGTCTCATCCAATGAAGATTGCAAATATTAATTTTGTAAAAGAATTTTCTGCATCTTCAGATAATATTTATTGCAGTCCTAATCAAATTAAACAAGCCTGCGTAGCAATACTTGTAAATGCTTCAGAAGCAATTAACGATAATGGAGAAATTCTTATTAAAACATCAAATCCGGATAAGAATAATATTCAGCTTGAAATTATTGATAACGGAACTGGTATTGATCCTGAAGATATACCTCATATTTTTGAACCTTTCTTTTCTGCAAAACATAAGGCTAGTGGCATAGGATTAGGATTAGCGATTGTGCATGGTATTGTACAAAATCACAATGGTAAGGTGGAAGTAAAATCTGAACCTGGCAATAAAACAACAATTTCTATTACTTTTCCTTTAAGTAAACAGTAAAAAAATTAAATAATGGCAAAAAAAATCTCGATATTAATAGTCGACGATGAAGAATCAGTTAGAGATTCATTATACAACTGGTTTATTGAAGATGGATATCATGTAAAATGTGCTGAAAATGCCAAAGTGGCATTGTCAATACTTGAATCTGAAATGTTTGATATAATTCTGGCTGATATTAAAATGCCCGGAATGGATGGGTTAGAAATGCACAGAAGAATAAAATTGCTAAATAAGGATTCAATAGTTATTATTATGACTGCTTTTGCAGCTGTTGATACAGCTGTTCAAGCATTAAAAGATGGGGCATTTGATTATATTACTAAACCATTTGATCCGGATGATTTATCACATTTAGTAAGAAATGCTTCAAAACAAATATTACTATCGGAAGAAAATGAAGTACTGCGAGATAAAGTTGTTTTATTAGATAATATTGAAGACTTAATAGGACAAAGTAAGGCTATTCAAAAAGTTTTTAAAGAAATTGGAAGTGTTGCACAATCTGATTCATCAGTTATAATTACAGGGGAGAGCGGCACAGGCAAAGAATTAATTGCCAGGGCAATTCATTCGAATTCTCAACGTAAATTTTTTCCTTTAGTTAGTGTTCATTGTGGAGCCTTATCCGAAAGTTTATTAGAAAGCGAATTATTTGGACATGAAAAAGGTGCTTTTACCGGAGCTGTATATAATCGTAAGGGTAGATTTGAAATGGCGGATGGGGGATCGATATTTCTTGATGAAATAGGCACTATTTCAACTAAAATGCAGATTGAATTATTACGAGTCCTGGAAACGAAAAGCTTCGTTAGGGTAGGCGGGAATAAAGAAATA
>CAZBZX010000328.1:0-5452 GCA_964496465.1 uncultured Bacteroidales bacterium | reverse complement strand
TTGAAGACTATTCAAACCTTATTTTACTACAGCTTAAAATTCTTCAAAATATTATAAATTCAGGCTCGAACGAAGTTCCTGAAGAAATATATAAAGAAATTAAAAAACATGAAAAAGAAATTGATAAGTTTGAAGTAAAATTAAGCGAGAAAGTTATAAATACCATAGTGCTATATAATCCGGTTGCTTCTGAATTAAGACAGCTAATGGCTTGTTACAGGATGTCTGTTAATTTAGAAAGAATTGGCGACCTGGTGCTCAACATTGTAAAGTATATTAAAAAAATAGAGGATAATAAACTTTATACCGATTTTTTAGGAGCAATTGAAAACATTTTACTAAGTTCAATCAGCATGGTTGAAAAAGCTTTATTATCATTTACAAATGATGATATTGATTATGCCATTTGGACAATAAAAAATGACAAAATTATTAACGATTTAAATCATTCGTTTATTAAAAATGTAATAAAAAAAACGTATCCTACTGAAAAATCACAGGTTAAGATAGCTACATTTTTAAGTTTAAAAAGCATAGTTTCAAATATGGAACGTATTGCTGATAATGCAACCGATATTGCTGAGGCTACTGTTTATTCTCTCGAGGGTAAGGACATCCGGCATAAAGGAATAAAAAAAATTGATAAGGAAATTGACAACTTAACATCATAAAATATTAAAATGAAAAACTACAGAATACTTGTTGTTGATGACGAAGAAGACCTTTGTGAGATTTTAAAATTTAATCTTGAAAGTGAAGGTTACCAGGTTGATGTTGCTTTTTCGGCTGAAGAAGCTATCACAAAAAAACTTGAGAAATACCATTTGATATTATTAGATGTAATGATGGGAAAAATGTCGGGGTTCAGGATGGCTGAAAAAATCAGGAAAGAAAGAAAATTATCAGTTCCAATTATTTTTCTCACTGCAAAAGACACAGAAAATGACACACTTACAGGTTTTAGTTTGGGCGCCGACGATTATATTTCCAAACCTTTCTCAATACGCGAAGTAATTGCACGAGTGAAAGCAGTTTTAAAAAGATCAGGTTCGTACTCAAAGGAAGAAAAAATTCTAGCTGTTAAAGATCTTAAATTAGATTTAGTTAAAAAGAAAGTGGAATTGAAAGGGAGACCTATTAAGTTTACAAAAAAAGAATTTGAAATACTGCAACTATTAATTGAGAATGAAGGGAAGATTTTCTCTCGTGATGAAATATTGGATTATGTATGGAAAGATGATGTAGTGGTTGTAAACAGAACTGTAGACGTAAACATTGCAAGAATAAGAAAAAAAATTGGTGATTATGGCAAAGCGTTAACAAGCAGATCAGGCTATGGTTACTGCTTTGAACTGGCAAATATTTAAAATATATAAAGAAATGATGGCAAAATCGACATATAAAAGAAAATTGTTTATTTATTTTTTCTTTGTATTTATTCTATTTACAGTAGCTACAGGAATTTTTCAGTACAATCGTGAAAGAGACTATAAAACTGGAGAGTTAGAAAGCGTATTAAACGACTATTCCGAGTTTGTAAACAGTTTTATTATTAAAAATAATATTAATAAAAACAAAAATTTTGCTTTAGTTGATTCGATTATTCAGATCCTGCCACGAAAAGATATTCGGATTACTGTAATTGATTTTGATGGCGTTGTTCAGTTCGATAGTTATTATCATAATTACTGGGAAATGGAAAACCATAAAAAGAGGCCAGAAATTCAGGAAGCAATATATTCAAATTCAGGATCAAGGATCAGGCATTCAGCATCAACAGAACAGGATTACTATTATTATGCCAAATTATATAATGACTACTTTGTTAGAGCAGCAGTTGTATATACTATGAATATAAAGGAATTTCTAAAAGCCGAAAGCTTGTTTATTTATTTTATTATATTATTATTCATTGTTATCCTAGGAACTTTATTTTATGTTTCTGACAGAATTGGAAAATCGATTTTAACCTTAAAAGATTTTGCAATTAGAGCAGGTAAAGGAGAAACCTTTGATACTAAAATAAATTTTCCGGAAAATGAACTCGGTATTATAGGCGATCAAATAATCACGATATACAAAAATCTAAAAAAGTCTAATCGCGAACTAAGTAATGAAAAAGAAAAATTAATCCATCACTTACAAATTTCACAAGAGGGAATTGCTATCTTCTCAAAATCGAATGAAAAAATACTGGCAAACAATCATTTTGTTCAGTACTTAAATGTGATATCAGATATACCGACTATTAATCCAGAACATTTCTTAGACGTGGAAGAATTGAAACCAATAAAAAAATTTATAAAAAGTTATCAGAATGATAAAGCTAAAATACTTGAAAAAAATCTTCCTTTAAAACAGATATCTATACATAAAAACAAACGGTATTTTGATATTCAATGCATAGTTTTTCATGATAAAAGCTATGAAGTGTCCATTATTGATGTTACTAAAGTTGAGAAAAGGAAGTTGCTAAAACAGCAAATAACGTCAAATATTGCGCATGAATTAAGAACCCCTGTAAGCTCTATAAAAGGGTATCTTGAAACCGTTATGGCAAGTAAAGATTTACCAATTGATAAACAAAAATATTTTATTGAAAAAGCTTCATTTCAAATTGATAGACTTTCAGAATTAATAAGAGATATTTCTATTTTAACAAAAATAGAAGAAGCTTCGAATTTGTATGAAATTGAAGAAGTACACCTGAAATCTGTAATAAAAGATGTGATTGAAAACCTGCAATCGAAAATTAAATCGACTCGTGCAAAAATCGAAAAAAATATTGATAATAAAGCTATTATAAAAGGGAATAAAGCACTTATCTATTCCATATTCCAAAATTTATTAGAAAATTCGCTGATTTATGGCGGTGAAAATATTACAATAAGTATTGATAACTATCTCGAAGATGAAAATAATGTATATTTTTCTTTTGCTGATAATGGAGCAGGAATTGATGAAGAATACCAACCTAGGATATTTGAACGTTTTTATAGGGTGGACAAAGGTCGTGCAAGAAAAAGCGGTGGAACCGGACTTGGTCTGGCCATAGTAAAAAATGCCGTACAGTTTCATAAAGGAGAAATATCAGTTAAAACACGACCAGGTGGAGGAGCGGAGTTTATTTTCTCCTTAGGTAAGGAGTAACAAATGGTCTCCCTGAGTTTATCGAAGGGTGATTCCTGAGTTCATTCTTCGATGAACTCAGAATGACTCGAAATAATTTTTTAAAATACTAGTTTTAAACACATTAAACCGATTACCGATTACTGGTTACCGATTTAAATTTCTCTCCATATTCCTTTATAATTTTAATAGTAGAAGTATCACAATCAAATACACTATATAATCCTTGAGGTTCTTGAGGAGGATCACCAATAAAATCATCTCCTTCTTTCCAAATAAATTCATTATTTTCAGGTCTCCCCTCTCCTGCCCATGTCCAGAAATTAACACCAGCAATTGACGATCCTGCTTTAATACTATCTAAAGTTATTTGAAAAACATCTTTTAAAAATTCATCCCTGGTAATGGTTTCAGAATTAAGATCAAATTTTCCATTTTCCCGGTTCAGTCCAAACTCTTCTAGTGTAACAGGTTTATTGAATTTACGAGCATAGTCAATATGTTTGTTAAAATAATCAATCATGCGAAGTTTAGCTTCTGGATATCTTCTGGAAGGATCATCCTTATCAATCCATACCCAGTTTAATGGCCAAATATGAAAAGTAAGAAAATCAATATCTTTACAATCATTTAATTGCAAAACCCCCTCTTCCACATCAATCGTTCCTGACATACCTTCATTTCCTTTGCACACTAAATGATTCGTATCAACTGAATGAATAAACTTTGCTGTTTTATGTATCCATCTAACAAAATTTGGAATATTATTTCGGCCCCAATCAGTATATGATCCCGGACGTGGTTCATTGGCCAGTTGCCATGCCATAATGGTTGGGTCATTTTTATAGATTTCATCTGTATACTTATTTTTCCTGTTTACAAGCATGGTAATATAATTATGGAACAATTCATTGGCTGAATCATTCACATAAAAAGAAGCAGAATATTCCATAAATCCATCCCAATCACCTGTAACATCCGGGTCTACTATCGGTTCATCACTGGTCCAGGCAACATATTGCGACATTCCCCCTGACCATTGCCAGTAATTATTTAAAAATAAAACAGCATGCATGTTACGTTTCTCCATCTGGAGTAGAAAATAATCAAGTCCATCAAGTAATTCCTCATTATATTCATTTGGGGCAACTGTAAATGCTGGTTTTACAGAGCTTTTTAGTGAAGTTGCTTCAGAAGCAGCTAACACTCTTAAATTAGTAATGCCCAGCTCCTGAAGTTTATCCAGCTCTCTATTAAGCCTTTCTCTATCACCATAATTTCCTTTTGAACCTAGGTAAGGACCATACCAGAGGTTTGTCCCAAAAAAATTATAAAGTTTATTATTCAGTTCAAAATATGTTCCCTTTACCTTTATAAAATTATCAGAATTAATATTTTCGCTTTTTTGGAAACAACTATTCAATAAAATACCAATTGAAATTAAAATGAATAAAAATTTATAATTCATAAGCTATGATTTCACATTTATTTAATAAAAAAGCGAATTTAGAATAAAAGTTTAATTTTCAAATAGCTTTATAAAAGAAATGCCAGAATAGTAAATACACTGGCATTTGAAAAGGAGTTTTATTTTTTTAATATTTTATTCAAGCTTAATAGTATCCAAATCAGTAACCTGACCTAAAACAACTTCAACATCAGGTATAATTTTTTCAGCTAAGAGGGTATCATTTGATTTAATTGTTACTTCATATAAACCTTCTGGAATGCCTTTTAGTAAAAAGAATCCAGTTGTATCTGATATTGTCCCAATTGTATCCGTTGCATTTAAAGCTTGAATATAGGCTAATGTTGAACCAGGATCGATGATACCTTTAATTGAACCGCTTGTAGCTTCAGTAAAGGTTCTTATCACAGGTTTTAAATTATATTTACCAGAACCCGTTTTGACAATTGAACGGGAAGCATCAAAATCAAGCCACATGGAATATGAGATTCCTTCCTCTAATTGCTGATGAATTTGAAGTTTCAATCCTGATTTCAATCCGGCTGTTGCAAATAAATCATACGTTTTTCCATCTTTCACTAATGTATTATTTTCTCCAAGATAAAGTCTCATCTGAGAAGCATTTCCAACTGGTAAATAAGATGAGGCTAATAATGTGTCTAAACCATTGTTAAAATCAAGTAAATTATAAATTCCTTTATTCATGATCTCAACATCATGCCATCCTCCTTCATTTTCATTATCGCCCACATGGATCTGAACATTTTCAATTTCAATATTCACAGCATCATATGCTGCAGGGGCATCAGTAAGTCTAATATTCAATACTGCTTCTTTAGTGTTTTCATCTTTGCT
>CAZBZX010000327.1:0-5460 GCA_964496465.1 uncultured Bacteroidales bacterium | reverse complement strand
TGCCTGGGAGAGGGGGAGCCGCTATGTTTCTCCCCACAAAGAAATCAATAAACTAGTTGAAGAAACATTTCCGCTGCGGCTACCCAATGTTATTCATGCAGTAATTAATACTCATGCACAGAATACACTACGTGAGCGTTTTAATAGAGAATCAGTAAATGTTCCTAATGTAATGGATTTTGATATTCCATTTGGAGAAAAGACTGAATCTAATAAGGATTTACCATGCAATTTAGGCGTTTGTATTGATTCCATTTTATTATTTCAAATTACCCGCATTGTAGGAAGAAAAGGAATTGAAGCAGCTATAATGCTGTTATATAAATTACAGAACGAAAATGTAAAATTAATTATTACAGGTGATTATAATGATGATCAGGGAGGTCATTATTACCAGGAATTAGTGGATTTAATTCATGAATTAAAAGTAAGGAGACAAGTTATTTTTGCATCGCATATTATATCAAACAAACGCAAGCTTAATAATGCAAATAGTAAAGTATATTCTTTATCCGATGCCTATGCAAATGCCAGGGCTTGTACTTATTTTAGCACATATGAAGGATTTGGAAATGCCTTTGTTGAAGCAGTGCTTGCAAAAAAACCAATTTTTGTAAATAATTATAAACCTGTTTATTGGCCCGATATTGGAAGCAAAGGATTTGAAGCGGTAATGCTTGAGAATAACAAAATTACTTCTGAGAAATTAAAACAAATGGAAGAGGTTATTTACAATGAAAAACGCTGTAAAGAAATAGGGGAGCACAATTTTCAACTGGGTAAAAAATATTTCTCTTATAATACTTTACAAGAAAAACTTCAAGAACTTATTGATAAAGCTATGAAGCTATCTTAGCTCATATTTTTAAAAATTTCTTTTGAAATAACAAAATTAGAACAACTCCTGATGTTATTGAAGAATCAGCGATATTAAATACAGGCCTGAAAAAAATAAAATGTCTGTTTGGCCAAACTGGAAGCCAACTGGGTAAGTACGTGTCTATAACTGGAAAATAAAGCCAATCTACAACTCTACCATGTAAAAATGTTGCATACCCTCCATTTTCAGGAAATAAAGTAGCCACCCTGTAATAACTTTCATTAAAAAGAATTCCATAAAAGGCACTGTCAATTAAATTTCCAATTGCACCTGCAAGAATTAAAGAAATACTAATAAGTAATCCTTTAGGAGCATCTTTTTTAGCCAGATCATAAATGTAATATCCAATTCCAATAATGGCAACAAATCTGAATAATGTTAAAATAAGCTTTCCATATTCTCCGGCAAATTCAAGACCGAATGCCATTCCATTATTTTCGGTGAAATGAATCCTGAACCAATTTCCCAGAACTTTTAATTCTTCGCCAAGAATTAGATTTGTTTTAACCAAATATTTTGCTGTTTGATCAGCAATAATAATTAATGCTACAATAAGAACCGGTATAATAAGTTTTTTCTTCATCATGTATCAATTCGACCTCAATTATAAAAAAAATGATCGAGTTTTCACCCAATCATTTCTTTTAATATTTGTTAAAATTGTTATTTCTGTTTTTGTTTAGCGTCTATACTTAAGGTGGCATGAGGTACAGCACGTAATCTTTCTTTTGAAATTAATTTTCCAGTTTCGCGGCAAATACCATACGTTTTGTTTTCAATTCTTACCAATGCTCCTTGTAAATGTTGAATAAATTTTTGTTGTCTTTGTGCTAATCTTCCAGCTTCTTCCTTTGATAAGGTGGCAGCACCTTCTTCTAAAACTTTAAATGTTGGAGAAGTATCTTCTGTATCGTTACTTTCATTATGAGTAATTGTATTTCTTAAAAGATCATAATCTTTTTTAGCTTTATCGAGTTTTTCCAGAATTAATTGCTTAAATTCTGATAACTCATCATCGTTATATCTTGTTTTCTCTCCCATTTCTTCTAATTTTTAGTAAAGTAAAAATAACAATTATTTTAAATAGATTTACTTATTGTTATAAAAGTTTCAATTTCGTTATCGATTTCTACGGAAATCGATTTGCTTTGTTCCAATTCATCAACAATTGATATTGAATTTGCTAATGTTTGTGAACATATATAGGTTTTATAATTATGAATGGCTTTATTGATAAAATCATGTTTTTGAATTTGTATGTTGATTTTATCTGTTACCTCAAATCCGCTATCTTTTCGTAAATTTTGAATCCTGTTTACAAATTCCCTCGCTATTCCTTCTTCTTTAAGATCTTCTGTAATTTTTATATCAAGTGCAACTGTTAATTTACCATCGTTAGCCACTAACCAACCAGGAATATCTTGAGAAATAATTTCAACATCTTCAAGTGATAAAGGAATTTCTTCCTTTTCAACTTTTAATAAGAATTTTTCTTCTTGTTCAAACATTGAAATTTCATCTTGATCAAAACTAGCTATAGCTCCTGCTATTTGCTTCATTAACTTTCCGTATTTTGGACCTAAAGTCTTAAAATTTGGTTTTATTGATTTTACTAAAATATCTAATGTGTCAGTAACATATTCAATTTCTTTTACATTAACTTCTGATAAGATCAAGTTCTTTACAGCCTCAATTTTTTTCTTAAAAGATTTGTTTATTACCGGAATCATAATTTTACTTAATGGCTGACGAACCTTGATATTGACTTTTCTTCTCAATCTTAAAATCATTGAAGAAACTTTTTGTGCAATATCCATTCTTTCTTCCAGTTCTTTATCAATTAATTTTGCATCAAAATTCGGGAAATCAATTAAATGTACTGAATCAACATGATATTGTTTTGTTATTTCATTAAGATTACAAAAAAGCTTATCACTATAAAAGGGTGCAATTGGAGACATTAAGATAGATACAGTTTTGATACAGGTATAAAGTGTTTGATAAGCTGATATTTTATCTTCATCTTTTTCACCTCCCCAGTAGCGTTTTCGATTTAGCCTTACATACCAATTACTTAAATTTTCAGTAACAAATTCCTGGATTAATCTCCCAGCCCTTGTTGGTTCATAATTTTCATAATGTTCTTCAACTTCTTTTATTAATGAATTTAATAATGATAAAATCCATCGATCAATTTCCGGTCTTTTATTAATTTCTATTTCATCTTCTGAATACGAGAAATTATCAACATTTGCATAAAGAGCAAAGAAAGAATAGGTATTATATAATGTGCCGAAAAATTTTCTTTTTACTTCTTCTACCCCTTCGATATCAAATTTTAAATTATCCCAAGGCTGGGCATTTGTCATCATATACCAGCGCAAAGGATCACTCCCAAATTTTTCGATAGCCTCAAACGGATCAACCCCATTTCCAAGCCTTTTCGACATTTTATTTCCGTTTTTATCTAACACTAATCCATTTGAAATTATATTTTTAAAGGCAATTGAATCAAAGAGCATACCTGCAATTGCATGCAATGTAAAAAACCAACCACGGGTTTGATCAACTCCTTCAGCAATGAAATCAGCGGGATATAATTTGTTAAAATCATCTTTATGTTCAAAAGGATAATGCATTTGTGCATAAGGCATTGCTCCTGAATCAAACCAAACATCAATAAGATCGAGCTCCCGATTCATTTTTTTTCCTGAAGGGGAAACCAAAATAATATCATCTACAAATGGTCTGTGAAGATCAAATTTATTATAGTTCTCCTCTGCCATATCGGTTTCATCAAAATCAGCCAAAGGATTTGATTTCATAAATCCTGCTTTAATTGATTTTTCAATTTCCTGTTTTAATTCGACCACAGAACCAATACATATTTTTTCTGATTCATCTTCTGTAACCCAAATTGGTAAAGGAGTCCCCCAATACCTTGAGCGCGATAAATTCCAATCTAGCAGATTCTCTAACCATTTACCAAATCTTCCGGTTCCAGTTGATTCCGGTTTCCAGTTAACGGTATTATTTAATTCAATCAATTTATCTTTGACAGCAGTAGTTTTTATAAACCATGAATCAAGAGGGTAATATAATACTGGTTTATCTGTTCTCCAGCAATGCGGATAATTGTGAACGTGCTTTTCAATTTTAAAAGCCTTATTTTCTTTTTTTAAATTTACTACGATATCTATATCAACAGTTGGATCATTTTCTGACAAATTTTCATCGTACTCATTTTTAACATAACGTCCTGCAAAGGCTTTGTAGGTAGCTTTATTTACAAATTTTTTAACAAATTCATCCGCAATATTTTCAATAGGAATAAATCTTCCTTTTTTATCAACCAAAGGGCTTTGTTGATTTGTTTTATCATAAACAATTAGTGGAGGAACATCATTTACTTTTGCTACCCTAAAGTCATCAGCACCAAATGTAGGAGCAATATGCACAATACCCGTTCCGTCTTCAGTAGATACAAAATCATCGCATAATACTTTAAAAGCTTCTTTTTCAGGTTTAACCCAATCAATCAATTGTTCATAGGTAATACCATCTATTTTGCTACCTTTAAATTCAGTTAAAATAGTAAAAGGAATATTTTTATCACCTTCTTTATATTCTTCAAATGGCAAATCTTTATTTTTTTCTGAAAAATGAGAGTTAAGAAGATCTTTAGCAAGTATTACAGTTACTGGTAGAAATGAATAAATATTGTAAGTTTTTACCGCAACATAAGTTATATTTTTACCTGCTGCTAAAGCTGTATTTGAGGGTAATGTCCATGGTGTGGTTGTCCATGCTAAAAAATAAATTTCTGTAGCTGTTTTTTCGAATAGAAATGCCGATTTTTCATTTTTAACGACTTTAAATTGGGCCACACAAGTTGTATCTTTTACATCGCGATAACAGCCTGGTTGGTTTAATTCATGTGTGCTTAATCCTGTACCGGCAGCTGGGGAGTAAGGTTGAATAGTGAATCCTTTATAAAGTAAATCTTTTTTATAAAGCTCTTTTAACAAATACCAAAGCGTTTCAATGTAGCGGTTATCAAAAGTAATATAAGGATCATCTAAATTAACCCAATAACCCATCTTATGAGTCAGCTCTTCCCACTTATCTTTATATTTCATCACTTCTTTACGACAAGTACTGTTGTATTCCTCTATTGATATAGTTTTACCAATGTCATCTTTGGTTATCCCTAATAAATTTTCAACCCCAAGTTCAACTGGAAGACCGTGTGTGTCCCACCCTGCTTTGCGTTCGACATGAAATCCTTTTAGGGTTTTATAGCGGCAAAAAATGTCTTTTATAGCGCGTGACATTACATGATGAATTCCTGGCAAGCCATTAGCAGAAGGAGGACCTTCGTAAAAAACAAAATTTTTATTTCCTTCACGGGTTGATAAACTTTGCTCAAAAGTTTTATTTTCTTCCCACTTTTTAAGAATGTCTTTATTTATCTGAGAAAGATCAAAATTTTTATATTCCTGAAATCTGCTTTTCATTTAAAAATCCTTTAAATCATCCATTTTTGAAAAAAACAAACAAAGATAGAGTTATGAATAAAA